>JBKCTR010000176.1:0-6937 GCA_046318755.1 Planctomycetaceae bacterium | reverse complement strand
TTCCCGCACCCGTTGTCCCGCCTCCACCGAGTAGGCCTTGGTGTCGGCGTCCAAATTCCCTTTTTCATAGTCCCAATGCGTCATCTCCCACTGCGGGAAATTTCGGCTCATCTCGAGGTCGAGTGTGATCGCAATCAGCGCCCGCTCCAGCGGTGCCGCCTGGATCGCCCTCGATCCCGGGCGCAAGGCGACGGCGGCCAATGCCCCGCCCGTCGCCAAGCTCGACATCGTCCGCCCCAGAAACTGTCGCCGGGAAGACACCGCCTGAAGAGACATCCAGCGAACTCCCAAGTTTGGGCTTCGAACAGACTGCCCGCCAAAACGGGCAGGATGAATTCATCCACATTGCTCGTGCGGATCCCGCGAACACTCCGCCAGATCCCGACAAATCGAACCGGCCGGGGTGGGCCCATGTGGCGGACCTCCCCGACCGGTTGGTGGACTTTACGGGTCAAATCAGACGGCGGCCAACGCCTTTTTCACATTGGCGATGCAAATCTCGAGATCCGCCACCGGATTCTCAGGATTCTCTTCGTATTCCAGAGCGAGGCAGTACTTGTATTCCTGGGCTTTCAACGCCTTCAGGCAGCCCACGACGTCCAGATCCCCTTCACCCACGATCTTGAAGACCTTGGCGTCTTTCACATCCTTCAGATGGACGCCATAAACCCGCCCCTTCAAGCGCTCGATCGCCTCGACCGGGCTCTCTTTGCTCCTCAGGAAGTGGCCCGTGTCGACACAGGCTCCCACGCGGGGATGGTGATCCTTCACGGCATTCACCACATCGTCGATCTTGTCATACAAGGCACCGGGACCGTGATTGTGGATGGCAATGCTGATCTGGTACTCCTCCACCAGCTTGTCGAGCAGCTTGAAGGTCGCCGCGTCCTTCTTGGGATTCGCACTGATCGACTTGATCCCCATCGCCTTCGCGAAGTCGAACACCGGGCGTGCCTTGGCTTCGTCCCCGTCGAATTCCACCACTCCGTAGGCGACGAGGTTGACCCCCGATTTCTTCAGCAGTTCGCGCTGTTCGGCGACGTACGCAGGCACGGTTCCCACTTTGACGTGGCCCGGGAACGTTTCCCAGAACAGCAGACCCAGCTTCTGTGAGACCTGCAGCGCTTTGTCGACCGCAAATCCTCGCAGCGAATAGCTTTGGATCCCCATCTGGAAACCTTTCCAGGGGTCCTTGTCGTCGGCGGCGAACAGGTTTTGACCGGACAAGGTCCATCCCGAGGTAGCCGCCAGCACACTGGACGCCAGAAACCGCCGGCGGTCCACTGGAATCGAAAAGGGTTCGCTCATGCGAGTCATTCCCTGCAGTTGTAAGGAGAAAGCATGCCGCCACACGGGCTGTCGTCTGGTTCGGCAAACTGTGCGTTGGATCATAATCGGCCCCGCGGGCAGAACGCCAGTTGCCATCGGCTCAGCGACCGACCACCCCTCAAAACGGCAACGACCGCCAGTAGCTCATACTGGCAGTCGTTGCGTCATTGGTCGGACTCGCGCATCCCGTAACCATGGCTTGGCCGGGAACGGCGGCTTCCCTTGGGGCGACGGTCGGGTTGGGCGTCAGCCCACGACCTTGCGGAAGCGACGCACCGCCTCTTCGACGTTCTCACGACTGTTGAACGCACTCAGCCGGAAGTACCCTTCACCGCTCGCACCAAACCCGCTGCCGGGGGTCCCCACCAGGTGAGCGGTTTTCAACAGCCGGTCGAAGAAGTCCCAACTCGATTCGTTCCCGGGGGTCTTCACCCAGACATAGGGGGCATTCTCGCCGCCATACACCGTAATGCCCGATGCCTGCAGCCCCTCGCGGATCAGCCGGGCATTCGTCAGGTAGAAGTCAATCAACGCCTTCACCTGCGGTTTTCCCTCGGCCGAGTAGATCGCCTCGGCCGCCCGCTGAACGGGATACGACACGCCGTTGAACTTGGTGGTGTGACGGCGGTTCCACAGCCCATGCAGGGGAATGCGTTCGCCCCCGGCCGTACTGGCCATCACCGACTTCGGGACCACAGTAAAGGCACACCTGACCCCGGTGAAACCGGCGGTCTTGCTGAAACTGCGGAACTCAATGGCCACGTCGCGGGCCCCCTCAATTTCATAGATCGAGTGAGGAATTGTCGGATCAGTGATGAACGCCTCATAGGCGGCATCGAACAGAATGATCGAGTCGTTCTTGCGGGCGTAATCGACCCAGCGGGCCAATTCCTCCTTCGTCGCCACCATGCCGGTGGGATTGTTGGGGTAACAGAGGTAGATCAGGTCGACCCGCTCTTTGGGGAGCTCGGGAACAAAGTTGTTCGCCGCCGTGGCGGGGATGTAGACCAGCCCGGCATACCGTCCCTGGTCATCGCAGGGACCGGTCCGTCCTGCCATCACATTGGTGTCGACGTACACCGGGTAAACCGGGTCCACAATCGCCACTTTGTTCTCGGATCCGAAGATCTCGAGGATGTTCCCCGTATCGCACTTGGATCCATCCGAGACGAAGATTTCGTCGGCATCCACCTGCACTCCACGCGAGGCAAAGTCGTTCTTCTGAATGGCCTCGCGCAGGAAGTCGTACCCCTGCTCGGGACCATATCCGCGGAAGCTCTTGCGTTCGGCCAGTTCTTCGACCCCTTGGCGAAAAGCACGGATAATCGCGGGGGGGAGCGCTTCCGTCACATCGCCGATGCCGAGGCGAATGACCTTCGCTTCCGGATTGTCGGCACAGAATTTGGAGACACGCCGGCCAATCTCGGGAAAGAGGTATCCCGCCTTGAGCTTGCGGTAGTTTTCGTTGATGCGGGCCATGGTGACTGAGGGTTGTCAAAAAGTGAACTGGTGAGCGCAAGATCGGGAGGACCTTCGCCCAAACGATTATGGGCGGGTTGGCCCAGTGTGCAAGCTCGCCCCAACATCGGCGGCCGTCAAAACGCCGCAGACAGATCCCAGACTCCGGGAACATCTCCGAGGAACTCCCGCTTTCCGCCCCAACTGTGCCGGAGCTCGTCCACCTGCCGGGGCGGCGGGGAGACCATTCACATCACAATTCGGGGGGCGCGCAGCACCAGCGGATCACCCACTTGAGTGGCTGGGGCGGGCAAACGATCCAAGTCGACCGACATGTCGGCCACCACCTGCTGCCACGCCCTCTGCCAGGCATCGAATTCGGCCTGACACTTCCGGCGGGTCACCTGGATTTCTTCACATTCCTGGGCAATTTTCTGCTGCGACTTGAGTGGGGAGGAAGGAACGGGAGTTCTCGGAAGACGCGAATCGGCTGCTCGGAACAGCATCTCAACTCCGCGGAGTGTCAAAGTCCGATGATCGACTTGGGCAAGCGGGGCGAAACCCCCGGCATAGATCGAACAGCGGCACAGGGTAACTTGATCCGCCCCCGTCGAGATTCGGGTTAAGGCAACCGCACACGGTCGTACCGGTTGTGACGAGAGCCGTTGGCCCGGACTCTGGCGGATGGAGTTGCCCGTCACGACTTCCTCCTGCCCACTGGAAAATCCGAGTGGAATCCCCAGAAAGATCAATGAAATCCGCGGAAAAAACGATCTTGGCGGGTTTTCGACCGCTCTCTATACTCCTTCCCCAATCCCAGGAATGTGGGACGCGTCCCTGGGATTCGACTGTCAGACTACGGTCTGGCTGGAAACAGTTTGGACTTCGTACGGGAATGTGGACCAGCGGCCCGCCGACTGGTACCAACAGAGCCAAGTACGACACAGAGCATGGAGGCTTGCGCGTGGACAGACTTCTGATCGCCGGTGTCGATTCCGTGGTGGGGGCCAATCTTGCCGCCTGTTGGGGCGGGCGACGACCGGTGACCGGACTGAGCTGGCAGCACGCGATGGCTGTCGAAGGGTGTGAAATCGAGAGTCCGATTTCTCCCCTCGTCCCCCCCACACCCCGATTGCTCGCGAGCCAGCCTGACTGGGTGGTCTTCTGCGGTCCAGGCGCCGTCTCTTCCTGGAACGAAGAACGTCCCGATTGGAACTCCTGCGATTGGTCCCGTGCCGCCGCCCAGTGGGCCGCCGCCGCCCATGACTGGGGGGCCGAATTCACTCTCATTTCGTCCGATGCTGTCTTCACCGGCCCCTGGATGTTCCATCGAGAAACCGGTGCCTGTTTCTGCGACAGCCCCGAAGCCCGGCTGCTCCGGCAAACCGAACAGGCCGTGCTGACCGCGAACCCACAGTCCTTGATCGTCCGGACGAATGCCTTCGGCTGGGCCCCCCTGCCGGAACTCGCCGGCCTTCCCGAACAGGTCGTCGAAACACTGACCAACGATGGCCATCTGCGTCTCGACTGCCAACGCCACGCCACTCCCATCCTCGTGACCGACCTGGCCGTTGTGCTCGAGGAAGCCCATCTGAAGAAACTGGCTGGAGTCCACCACATCGGCGGCGGTGAACGGGTCAATCCGTTCCGCTTCGCCTGCCTGCTCGCCGACCAGTTTGGCCTGCCGCTGGCGGGACTCAACGCCCACGACCTGGGGGCCAATGGCCGCCGGGAATTCGGGGGGGGTGAGACCTCGCTGCAAAGCCGCCGGATCCGCAAGACACTGAATGTTCCTCTGCCCCTGATTCGCGAAGGAATCACTCAGTTGCACGACCAGCACGTCAGCGGCTACCGCGACCGATTCCAGTCCGAATCGTTCACGCTGGTCCCCGCCCGGGCCGCCTGAACCCTCGACCCACGGACACAATCGGTTCCAGACATCCGACCCCGGCCCAGGCAGGCCGGGGTCTTTTCATTTCCCTCCCCCCCATCCCCCCTGTGCCGCCCGCAGAGCTCTCGCCCATCGAACCGGCCGCCGTTGGATTCGATCCCACGGTGCTGGCCGAGATCCGCCCTGCGATTGAAGACCTGCGTCAGCGGCAACGCCTGACCGGGGCGGTGATTGCGATTCTACGCCGCGGGCACGTCGCGTACTTTGAAGCCATCGGAAGCCGCGACATCCCGGGCCAGATCCCCCTCGAACGGGACGCGATCTTTCGCATCTTCTCGATGACCAAACCCCTCACCAGCCTGGGGGTGCTGAAACTGGCGGAGCGCAGTGCGCTCGATCTCGACGCCCCCCTCGAGCAGTTTCTGCCTGAATTGGCCGAAAGGCAGGTGCTGCAGGCGGATGGGGTCACCCGGATTCCCGCCCGCCGCTCGCTCACTCCCCGGGACCTATTGCGGCACACCGCCGGGATGCCCTATGGAGCGCTGGGGCGTTCCCCCGGCGAGCAGCGCTATCTGCAGGCCCGCCTGCTCGACCACCAGACCGACCTCGCTTCACTGGTGACCAAGTTGGCCACGTTGCCGTTGGTCAGCCAGCCGGGCGCCAGGTTCACCTATGGCGTCGCCACCGATCTGCTGGGACGGCTGATCGAAGTCGTCTCGGGCCAACCGTTCGATCAGTTCCTGTCCCAGGAATTGCTGGTTCCGCTGGGAATGCATGAGACTGGTTTCTCGGTTCCTCCCGAATCGTTCCACCGCTTCCTCGAACTGCATGGCCGGGGAGCGAATGGGGGGTTGGCCGTCATGGAACGCCCCGAAACGAGCCGTCTCCGTCAACTCCCCCGTTTTCTCTCGGGCGGAGGCGGCCTGGCCTCCACCGCGGCCGATTACCTCCGCTTCTGCCAGATGCTGTTGGCTCACGGTCGGGTGGGAGACGCGGCGCTGGTACAACCCGCGACAATCCAAGCCCTCATCGGCAATCAACTGCTCGGCTCGGCCTATCCCACCACAATTGCCGATCAGCCGCAGCCCCATCAGGGATTCGGCCTGGGGGTCTCGGTGGTCTGCCAGCCCCCCACGACGCCGACTGGTCCGCCGGTCGGGGAATACGGCTGGGGTGGTGCGGCCTCGACCCATTTCTGGGTCTCGCCCCGTGATGAACTGGCGGTGATTGCCCTGTCGCAGGTGATGCCCTTCACGCTGCAAATCGAAAACCGCATCAAACCAATCGTCTATCGGGCCTTGCGCGACCGCCAGTGACCCGCGCTCCCCTGTGGTGAAAGCCAGCCCACGCTTCCGGGGGCGGCGATTGGTCCGCTCCCCTGCGCCATGCGGAAATCAGGACGGAACAGCGGGGGCGGTTTCCATCCGGGTCGAGAGTTCCCCGGGCAAATTGCGGTCAATCAGTGTGAAGAGGGCGGTGTAGACCAGTTCTCCCACGAGGCTCGCCGCCCGCCACACCACTGTCACCAGCACGGCCGCTCCGGGCTCCAGGTTCGACAACAGCGCCAGCGTGAGGGCTTCGCGCACACCCAGACCACCGGGGGCGAACAGAGCCACAAAACCACCCACCATGGCAATAGCAGCCGCTCCGGTCCACCGGGGCCAGTCGCTCCAGGCGAAGTCCTGCGGACTGACAGCGAGAATGGCCAACCCCAAACCCAGCCCCTGGATCCACCACGCCGCGAGAAACAGCACAAAACCGCACGGCACCAGATACCAGGGAAGATGCTCCAGCACGCCGTCGCCATCCCCTCTCCGTTCCGCCATGCGTGATGCGAGGGTCACAAACTGACGGGAAGAGAGAGACAGCCCCACGATGCCCGCCAGTGTCACCCCCAGGGCCACGCCGATCCCCCAGGCGGGACGTTCCGCCAGCATCTTCAGCCATTCGAGATGCGGCACATTCACCGAGGCATACGGGGCCAGCATCGCCACTGTCGCTACCCCCGCCGCCATGTAGGTGAGCGTCTCAAGCGTCACAGTAAAGGCCCCCACGGCGGGCCGCAGGCCAAACTTGCGCAGCATGGCCGTCCGGATCACGATGACGGTCGCCTTGCCGGGAACGTACTTCCCCAGGTGCCCGAGCAAATAGGAATGGATCGTAGGGAACCAGGGAGATTTCACCCCCAGTTCCACCAGCAGCCAGCGCCAGAACCAGATCGATGGGAACCACGCGAGCAGGGTACACAGGGCGCAGAGG
>JBKCTR010000175.1:0-3024 GCA_046318755.1 Planctomycetaceae bacterium | reverse complement strand
GATGGCGCGGGCAATGGCCACGCGCTGTTGTTCTCCGCCCGAAAGCTGGGCGGGGAAGTGGTCGAGCCGATGCCCCATGCCCACCAGCTTGAGCGCCTCTTCGGGAGCCATGGGATGCTCGGCGATCTCGGTGACGAGGGCAACGTTCTCTCGGGCGGTCAGGCTGGGGATGAGATTGTAGAACTGGAACACGAAGCCGACGTGGGTGCGGCGATACCCGGTGAGATTGCGGTCATCATCCTTGGTGAGATCGTGATCGCGATAGCGGACCGATCCGGCCGTGGGCACATCGAGCCCCCCCAGAATGTTCAGCAGGGTCGACTTGCCGCTGCCCGAGGGCCCCAGCAGCACGACAAACTCCCCCTCGTAGAGGTCGAGATCGACTCCGCGCAGCGCCTGCACCTCCACCTCGCCCATGCGGTAGATCTTGGTGATCCCGCGGGCTTCAAACACCGCCTGCCGGGCCGCAGGGGCGGGGGCGGACGTGGCGACCGGAAGAGAAGACACGGCTGAGAACTCTCGCAGAACTGCGGAACGGGGGAAGGATCATACAGGATACCATCCCCCGCAGGGACCGGCAGGATGTCGGTGCCCCCAGTTTTGGGGGTGCTGCCTGTCTCGAGGGTGGTTGCAGCCCCCATGGGCTGGTCTCACGCGCGATTTCCACCGGCACGACGACCGTTTCGAACTCGGGCTGGCAGCCGCTGGCCCCGACCCGGTTTCAGGGGTTGGGGTGACGGATTGAGCCCCGGGTTCCCGGCCCGGTCGGCGGTCCTCGTTGCCGGCGGTGGTCAATCCCCCCTCGAACTTCGTGAGGCGACGATCACGCCCACCACACCCAGGCAGAGGGCCAACATCACGGCGCGGGCGGCCGGGGTGGCGAAGACCACCGCCGCCTGGAACCAGAGAAACGCCAGGTAGATCTCGACGACCCGCCGCCAGCGGGATGGAACGGATGCGGGATTTGCTGCCGGGGGGACCGCCGGCCAGCCGGCACAGCAGTCGGCCGTCCACGCCGCGAGGGCCACCAGGTTCCAGATCACTCCCATGCCGGTGTTGAACCCGGTCATCCGTTCGGTCACCTCGGCGGTGTGCTGCCACGCCCGGTCCCAACTGGCGGAATGCACCATCCACCACGACCCCATCACATGCAGCCAGAGCAGCCCGCACCCCACCCGCCAGGCCACCGCCCCCAGGTTGAACAACCGGGCTCTTGAGCCCAGGGTGCGGTCTCCTGGCACCGGCGTTCCCCAACGGGCGCAGAGCCCCCAGGCGAACGCGACCGCTGCGACGCGAGGCAGCAGATGGGAGCAGCAGACCGCGAGCGACATGGGGGAACCCGGAAGGGGAGACAGAGACGACACTTGCAGACCAGCCGCGAAAGTTCAAGAATCGAGAGTGTGGAGACCCGGGACACCCCGGATTCGCAAGCCACGCTGCCTGGGCCCTTTGGCCGGCGGCATTTCTTCCCTTTCGGCCAGGATTCCCCTGGTCCTCCCCAGGCGTCATGAATCACCACGATCTGCTGCGTGAACTGCAACTGAAGAACAACTCGAAGATCGTGCTGCTGGTGGCCGACGGGCTGGGGGGGCTGCCAGTCACTCCCGGGGGCCAGACCGAACTCGAAACCGCCAAGACCCCGAACCTCGACGCTCTGGCCACTCGGGGCGTGCTGGGGCTCAGTACGCCGGTGTTGCCGGGCATTACCCCCGGCAGCGGTCCCGGGCACCTCGGGCTGTTCGGCTACGACCCGCTGGAATTCCGCATTGGTCGCGGGGTGCTCGAAGCCCTGGGGATCGACTTTGACCTCGGTCCCGACGATGTCGCCATCCGGGGGAACTTCTGCACTGTCGACGCCTCCGGGAAGATCACCGATCGCCGGGCGGGACGCATCGCCAGCGACATCGGCAAGAAGCTCTGCGAGAAGCTCGACAAGATCAAGATTCCCGGTGTCGAGATCTTCGTGCGGCCGGTGAAGGAATACCGGCTGGTGATTGTGATCCGCGGGAAGGGACTGGGGGGCTCGGTGAACGACACCGATCCGCAGAAGACCGGTGTGGCCCCGCTCGAACCCCAGGGGCGCGACGCCGCCTCACAAAAGACCGCCGAGATCGCCAAGCAGTTCCTCGCCAAGGCGAAGGAGGTGCTGAAGGACGACCACCCGGCCAACTTCTTCACCCTGCGCGGCATCGACAAGCGTCCCGCCATCCCCACTTTCGAAGAGGTGTATGGACTGAAGGCGGGGGCCATTGCGGTCTACCCGATGTACCGCGGTCTTGCCCGACTGGTGAGCATGCAGGTGCTCGACGCCGGCCAGACCCTCGAGGACCAGTGCGCCCGCCTCGAGCAGGCCTGGAACGACTTCGACTTTTTCTTCATGCACTACAAGTACACCGACTCGACCGGCGAAGATGGCAACTTCGCCGCCAAGGTCGAGCGGATTGAACAGCTTGATGCCGCGTTGCCCCGGATCACCGCGTTGAAGCCCGAGGTGGTGGGCGTGGCCGGAGACCACAGCACACCCAGCAAGCTCAAGTCGCACAGCTGGCACCCCGTTCCCACGCTGCTGGCGGCCGATACGTGCCGGCCCGATGCCTGCACCAAGTTCGGCGAAGCGAGCTGCCTGCAGGGAGGCCTCGGCCAGTTCCAGGCCAAGTACCTGATGACCCTGGCGATGGCGCACGCCGGCCGGTTGGAAAAATACGGGGCGTGAGTCGTGGCGACGAGCATCCCGCTTGTCGGGTGTCCGGCGCGCGTTGGACCAACCACGCGGAAGTCCACCAGTCGCGTCGCTTCACAGTCCTTGCAGGCTGGAAGCCGACTCCACGGCTTCGTGGCGCCGAGCGTCCAGCTTGTCGGGGACCCGGTCGATCCGTCCCACAGGGACCCGCGGCGCGCTACAATTCCAGGCACTGAAGTCTGCTTCCGCCGGCGCGCTTGTCTGCCGGGGAGCACGACCTTTCTGGACCGGAGCTCAACCGATGAAAAGCCCCCCCCTCTCCGCCGAACAGATCGAGCAGGAAC
>JBKCTR010000174.1:0-3878 GCA_046318755.1 Planctomycetaceae bacterium | reverse complement strand
CTGATTTGCCGTCGTGTGCCAGCAGGTTGGTTGTGGCGGAGTGTGTCCGGGACAAGTGGACTACCCCAAGCCCTCAAGAATTCCCTACTTCCGTCATTTGTTTCCGTTACTCTCCATCAGTCACTGCCAATTCATGCAATTTTCTGACGTCTTTTGATTGATTTTGGTATCCGGTCCGCGCATACTCTCCCTACACACTTCCCAGATTGCCAATTTGGCCCGTCTTGTCCCATGTTGCTCGATCAAAGACGTCAGCAGATTCTGAGTCTGATTGAGCAGTTGGGGTTTGCCTCGCTGACCGAGCTGGTCGAGCGGGCGGGGGTGAGTGAGTCGACGGTCCGGCGGGATCTGGAGCAGCTCGAGCGGCTGGGCCAGGTGCGGCGGACCCGGGGGGGGGCGGCGTACGTGGGGGAATCGATCTCCAACTTCGACGATCGATCAACCCAAGCCCGACCCGAAAAGCTGGCGGTCGCGCAGGCGGCCGCCGATCTGGTGCAACCGGGAGATTCGATTCTGCTGGACGGGGGGACGACCACGCTCGAGGTGGCCCGCCGGTTGATTGGCAAGTCGCTGCAGGTGGCGACCAACTCGCTGCCGGTGGTGAATCTGCTGGCGAATGCGCCGCAGATCGAATTGTTGATGATTGGAGGCTACCTCTATCCGAAAACGGGGGTAGCGTTGGGGCCGTTGGCGCAGGCGGCCCTGCAGAACATCCGGGTCCGGCGCCTGATCATGAGCGTGGGGGGAATCACTCCCCGCGGTCTGTTCAACAGCAACACCCTGTTGGTCGACACCGAGCGGGCGATGCTCGATGTGGCCGACGAGGTGATTGTGGTGACCGACAGCAGCAAGCTGGGGCACTCGGCCCTGGCCCATCTGTGCGAACTGTCCCGCGTCCACCGCCTGGTGGTGGATGGGGGAATCTCCTCTGAGTGGAAACGCATTCTGGCCGAGGCGGGAATTGACGTGCTGATTGCCGAGGGAACCACCGTTCCCGCGACCGTTCCAACCTGAACCCTCTCGACCACCGCACTGCTTTCGGGGCTGACCTGGCCCCACCTTCCGACACGACCGACCGAGTTTCGACCAACGGACAACACCCATGGCCTCCGCATCTTCCGATCTGACCCGTACCGCTGTGGAACAGGTGGTGCGTGACGTGCTGCTGCGGCACCTGACCGGGGTGGCGGTGGGGGGCGGGGTGAAGCCCAAGCCGAATCCGCTGCTGGTGAACATCTCGGCCCGCCACGTGCACCTCTCGCCCGAGCACCTCGAGATTCTGTTTGGCAAGGGGGCCCAGTTGGAAATTCAGAAGGACCTGTACCAGACCGGCTATTACGCCGCGAAACAGACGGTGGCGGTGGTTGGTCCACGGCGGCGCATGTTGCCCGAGGTGCGGGTATTGGGGCCGTGCCGGGGGGCGACGCAGGTCGAACTGGCCTTCACCGACGGCATTTCGCTGGGGCTGGATCTGCCAGTGCGGATCAGTGGCGACATTCAGGGGACCCCGGGCTGCGTGCTGGTGGGACCGCAAGGGGTGGTCGAGCTGCAGCAGGGGGTGATTCGGGCGATGCGGCATGTGCACATGGGGCCGGCCGACCTCGAGTACTACGGCGTGAAAGATGGCGACTTCATGAACCTGCGGGTCGAGTCGCCCGGCTGCACCACGGTGTTGGAAGACCTGAAGGTGCGGTACGGCAAAGAGATCAAGCTCGAGGTGCATCTCGACACCGACGAAGGGAACGCGGTGAACCTCGAACAGGCGACCAAGGTGGAGCTGCTGAAGGCCGAGCCGTGCAGCTGCAAGCACCCGTAGGCCTTTGGCGGGAGCCACCAGCCCGTCCAGAGCCAGACCCCGGCCCTTGCGTGAGAGCCGGTTTCCCTCACCCGATTTTCTAACCAAGCGAGACAGAACAATGGCGAAGGCGTTGGAAGCCCTGGGAATGATCGAGACCAAGGGGCTGATTGCCCTGATTGAGGCCTCGGATGCGATGTTGAAGAGCGCGAACGTGACGATTGTCGGCTGGGAAAAGGTCGGCAGCGGGATGGTCACGGTGTTTGTGGTGGGTGACGTGGCGGCGGTGAAGGCGGCGGTTGACGCCGGCGCTTCGGCGGCCAGCAAGGTGGGTGAAGTGATCAGCGTGCAGGTGATTCCCCGCCCGCACGAAGAGCTGTCGGCGGTGTTGCCCAAGCCCGGCAAGGCTTCGGGCGCGGCGGGCTGAGCCGTGGTTGCCACCCGGCCCCCGGCACGACGACCTGCCCCACCGGCGAAGGCCCCCGCGGCCCCGGCGGCGCAGATTCCCGAGGAAATTCCAGTCTCTCCAGGTGTGTGGAACATGAATGAAGCCATTGGCTTGATTGAAACGAAGGGGCTTGTCGCCCAGATCGAGGCGGCCGACGCGATGCTGAAGTCGGCCAACGTGCAGTTGGTCGGCCAGGTGCAGATTGGTGGGGCGTTCATCACCACGATCGTGCGGGGCGATGTCGGCTCGGTCCGGGCCGCGGTCGATGCCGGTGCCCAGGTTGCCAAGCAGGTCGGTGAGCTGGTGGCCGCCCACGTCATCGCCCGTCCCGAGAAGAGCGTGCTCGAGCACTTCATCAAGAAGTAACCGACCGCCCCTCTCCTGACCGTGCCGAGACCCGACATGAAAATCCTCGTCGCCAATCTGGGTTCGACCAGCTTCAAGTACCGGCTGTTCGACCTGCCCTCCGAGACGCAGCTCGCCCGCGGCGGAATTGACCGGATCGGTCAACCCGCCAGTGCCTGCTTCGTCGAGATCGGGACGTTGCGCGAGGAGTCGACCCAGCCGGTGCCCGATCATGCGGCGGCGGTGAAGATCTGTCTCGATGCGCTCACGCATCCGAAAACCGGGTGTCTGAAGTCGGCCGGGGAAGTCTCGGCGATTGGCTTCAAGGCGGTCTTCGCGGGGAAGCTGAGCGGCGTGCGGATTGTCGACGACGCGCTGCTGGCCAAGATGGAGGAGTTGGCCGACATCGCTCCGGCGCACAATCCGATGTACGCGAAGGCGATGCGGCAACTGCGGAGTGTGTTTCCGCAGATTCCGCTGGTGGCGGCACTCGAGACGGCGTTCCACGACACCATCCCCGAGGCCAACCGGGTCTACGCCATTCCCTATGAATGGAAAGACCAGTACGAGGTCTGCCGGTGGGGTTTCCACGGGGCCAGTCACCGCTTTCTGTCGACCCGCATCGGCCAACTGCTGAAGCGGGATGACCTGCGGGTGGTGACGTGTCACCTCGGGGGAAGCAATTCGCTGTGTGCCGTGAAGGGGGGAAAGTCGCAGGCGAACAGCCTCGGCATGAGTCCCCAGACCGGACTGCCGCACAACAACCGGGTGGGAGACTTCGACCCATTCGCCCTGCCGACCCTGTTGCGAAAGACCGGCAAACCGCTGGAAACGCTGCTGCAGGAACTTTCCAGCCAGGGGGGGCTGCTGGGGTTGAGCGGCCTCAGCCAGGATGTGCGCGATCTGGAGGAAGCGGCGGCGAAGGGGCATGCCCGGGCGCGGCTCGCGCTCGACACGTTCGTGACTTCGATCCGGCAGTATCTGGGGGCTTATTTCGCCGTGCTGGGAGGGGCCGATGCGGTCGTCTTCAGCGGCGGGATTGGCGAGAACAGCCGACTGATCCGCCGCGAAGTCTGCCAGAACATGGAGTGGGCGGGGATCATGCTCGATCCGGCCCGGAATGAGTCGGCGAAGGGAGAGGCGTGCATTTCGGCTCCCACGAGCCGGGTGCAGGTGTGGGTGATCCCCACCAATGAGGAAATCGTGGTGGCCCGGCAGTCGGTGGAGGCTCTGGCCGCCGCCGGTTCACGCTGATTTGGGAAGGGAGTCTGCCGCATGTTCATTGCCCGC
>JBKCTR010000173.1:0-6069 GCA_046318755.1 Planctomycetaceae bacterium | reverse complement strand
CGAGACACACAATTTCGCCCCGTTCCTCGACACCAATCCCCAGGCCCGCCCGGATGAAAAATACAAGGCGGTGGGGGGAACCATCACCAGCAAGGGGCTGCTCAGCTTCGCCTCGGCCGATGGCATCCACTGGCGCAAGCTGAGCGAGACTCCAGTGGTCACCCAAGGAGCGTTTGATTCGCACAACACGGTCTTTTGGGACCCGGCCCACCAGCGGTACACGATGTATACGCGGTTCTTCAGTGAAGACAACTTCAAGGGGCTGCGGTCGATTGGGGTCTCGTTCTCCACCGACTTTAGCACGTGGTCGACCCCGGTCGGGTTGACATATCCCAATTCGCCGCCGCAGCAGATGTACACAAACCAGATTGCCCCGTACTACCGCGCCCCGCACATCCTGTTTGGCTTTCCGACCCGGTTCGTCGCCCGGCCGCTGACCAACCAGGCGCGCCGGCTGGCACCCGTCGAAACCCGCCGGTTGTTTTACGAGTCGATCAAAGACAGCGGTGCTTACACCGGGGCCGAGGTGACCGACGGCTGTTTCATGTCCAGCCGGGATGGACAGGCATTTCATCGCTGGGACGAGGCGTTCCTGCGACCGGGCCGCGAGGGGGAAGGCCGCTGGATCTATGGCGACAACTACCAGAGCTACGGGTTGTTCGAGACCAAAGCCGAGGCCCCCGGCCTCCCCAACGAAATCTCGCTGCATTTCAATGAGGGGGCCTGGCGCGACGAGCTGCATCGGTTGCGGCGGTACACGATGCGGCTCGATGGATTCGTCTCGCTGAATGCCCCTTTTGCCGGGGGGACCGCCACCACGGTTCCCCTCACCTTCACCGGGCAACGGCTGACGCTGAACTTTGAAACGTCGGCCGCGGGCTCGCTACGGGTGGCGATCCTGGATGCCGGGGGCCAAGTGCTGCCGGGCTTCGGCCTGGGTGACTGCGACGAGCTGTTCGGAGACACGGTCGACCGCACTGTGACCTGGCGCGACTCTCCCGACCTGGCAGCCCTCGCCGGCCGTCCCATCCGGCTGCAGTTCGAACTGAAGGACGCCGACGTGTATTCGTTCCAGTTTCAGCCGCCGCAGTGATCGAATCGCGGTTCGTCCCATTCAAGTCTCAGGGCTTACAACGGGTGCGCCATGTCATGCCGCAAGAGATGCTGCTACCGAAGCCTTCTTCACAGCTTGAGAGCCCGCTTTTGGGCCTTTGCCTTCGCCACCATTGTGGCATCTCTGGACCTCGTCGGAGCCGAACCAGCCCGCCCACCTCGTTTGAAGATTCTGCACCACGCCATCGTGACCGACACGATTCCCGACGCGCAGTCGCCGTGCGGACTGGCACGCGATCCGGTGGACGGCAGCCTGGTTCTGGGGTTCCAGGACAAGGGAGATGTGGTCGCGGGAACGGTCACCCACTTTGTCCGCAGTCGGGACGCGGGAGAGAGCTGGAGTCGGCCATTTGCCAGTTATCGCCACCCCGACAAAACGGTGGGAGCCGCCGTTGGCTTCACCCAGCTTTCCCCCCAGCAGACGGTCGCCGTGATCATGGAGATCACCCACACCGATGTGTCGGCCGAGGGCTTCAAGGCTCCCCGCAAGTCGCGCACGCTGTTCGCCCGGTTTGATCCTCACACCGCGGCCATCGATCCGATCGCCACGCTCCCCCAGCCAGCCGAGACTCAGGTGGGGGCGATGCCTCAGAATCTGATTCGGCTGCGCGATGGCGATCTGCTGCTGCCGGCCTACCTCACCCCGATGGATTGGGCTCACCCCAACCCCGAGATCGACTATGGCTCGGGACTGTTTCGCAGTCGCGATGGAGGGAAGACGTGGACTTCGTTCCAGAAGATCTTCGGGCCTCACCCCACCCAGCGCGAGATCTTCTACAACGAGTCGGTCATTTTTGAACAAGCCGACGGGACGTTGGTTGCCTTCGCCCGCTACGACAACGATACCCCTCCCCGCGATCGCCGCATGGGCAAAGTCGTGTCGCGCGATGGAGGGGAGACCTGGAGCGCTGTGGTGGAGAGTGATCTGCCGGCGATTTGCCCGGCGTTGTGCCGGTTGGACAACGGAAAATACCTGATGTTCGCCGGGGCACTCGATGAACCGATCCCGCGCACCTGCATGCTTTACCACAGCGTCGACGGCGAAACGTTCACCAAGCTGGGGGCACCCTTCTACTCCCGCACAGGAGGCCAGCCGTTCAACACGGCGACGGGGGGTTCGCAAATGCTGCTCCCCCTGGGGAACAACCGGTTTGTACTGGCCTTCTACGCCGGCGACCGGGACCTTCCCGGCCGCGACAAAACCTATATCGACAGCAACCTCGTGGAGCTGCAGCCATGAACTTCCCCCGTGTTCTCCAGCGTCTCCCGACGACGCGCCGCACCGGGCGACTGGCGTTTGTCCTGGGGCTGGGACTCGCCGTGCTGTCCGTCTCGAGCACGATGGCCGGCGACCCTCCCCGCCAATACCCCGGCCTCCCCGAGGGGACCACCCCCTACGACTGGGCGATCGAGCAACTGCAGGTTCCCGCCGCCCACGCCCGCCATCGCGGACGCCCCGAGTTCGTGGTCGCGGTCATCGACCTGGGCTATCGGCATCACCCCGACCTCGAAGGGCATGTGTGGATCAATCCGAACCCGACCCGGCGCGATGCCGAAGGACGGCAAGACCGGCATGGCTGGGACTTCGCCGACAACGATGGATCGCTCGAATACCACGGTCCCCAGGCGGAGTCGGGCTACTACACCAACCACCATGTGTTTGTGGCGGGGGAGGTGGCCGCCGTCGCTCCCGACTGCCGATTGATGATCCTGCGGGTCAGTTACCGCAACCACGACAGTTGGTCTCAGGCGGTCGATTACGCGGTTCAGCACGGGGCGAAGGTGCTGGTGATGCCCCATGGCTATATCGGGCGGGCTCCCGGCAGCGAAGTGCCGCTGTTTTACCAGGGGACCGACTTCACCTGGCCCGAAGACAATCCGAAGCTGCGCGAATCGCTCGACAACGCCTACGACGCCGGTTGCCTGGTCTTCAGCGGCACTGCCGACAACCGCGGACGGCGAGTGGCGTTTTTTCCCGTGGCGAGCGAGGCGGTCTGTGCCGTCGGCTCAGCCAACCGCTCGGGGGAGGCTTCCAACATGGCGGCTGATGCCGACTACGTCGAGTTCGCCGCCCCGGCCGGCCAACGGGGGACCACCGATCCCGGGGAGACCATCTGGGGACTCGGGGGTCGGCAAGACTACACCTCGTTTGAAGGGGGCTGCATGGCGTGCAGTTTCGCCGGGGGAGTGGCCGCCCTGGTCTGGTCGCGGCATCCCGAATGGACCAATGAGCAACTGCGGCAGGTCTTGCGGAACACGGCCCGAGGTCAGCCGCGCGACGCCCATCAGCCCGACCGCAAGCTGGGCCATGGCATTCTCTCGGCTGAAGCGGCTCTGGCTCTGACGGACGAGCAACTCGCGCGCGATGTGCGCCTCCTGGCTGACTCACTGACCATGACAACGCACGACGGCGGCTTCCGATTGCGGGGGACGCTGCACAACCAGGGTGTCTGGGATGCGCGGAAGGCGATGGTGGTGGTCTACAACGGAGACCCGACCCAACCCCGGTCGCCGCAGGCGACGCTCGATCAGTCGGGCCCCGAGCTGCAGACACGTCAACTGGGTCATGCCGTGAGGGCCGTCCGCGGGCTGCACGAGTCGGAAATCGAGATGGACTGCGCAGGATCTCCGCCGGCGACAGGCTGGTTCGAGGGCTATTGTCTCGATCGCCGTTCGCCGCGGATCCACCGGCTGGCGGTCGATCTCCCGCCGCCTCCCTCCCGGTGAGATGGAGACCCCGCTTCGGCGGATGAACGATCATCCATCGAGCAAGCCGCGACCAAGCTCGGCCCTGCCAGCCACCCCCATCAGCCGCTCACGATGTCGCTTCGGATCGCAGTCGTGGGCGGGCAGCAAGGTCACCGAGGGGACCCGAAATGGCTGGGTTCCTCCCACACAGCAACATGACCTGTTCGAGAGTCAACCACCGACATCATCACGGGACTCCTTCCGCTCAAAACATCCTCGGCCGCTCTGACCGTGATCCAGCCGGTTCCCTGTTGATCATCCTGGAGTTCACCATGAATCCAGTGAAGGTCTCATCGAGTGAGGTTGGTGTTCAGATCAAACAAATCCCCCGGATCGTGCCGAATTCACAGCATCGATGACCGAATCCATCCGACCGGGGCTGCGGCAATATGGATCCTGAGCAGGCCGCCAAACGCGCCCCAGGACCATTGCCGAGCCGCAGGGCTGCGGAACTTGGACGAATCCCCTCCGGTGCCGCTCAAATCCGCAACAATCATGAAAACCACCGCAATCGCTACAAACCTAGAACCATGTGTCAGTCCGGAAGGGATCCAAGCCTGGAGTTGACCAGAATGGGCTGGCGAAATGCTCACTGGTTTTCGGCACTCGAAATAATCAAATGATCACGAATGGGTGTCCTGCACTTTTTTCATTCATGTCCCTATTTTTCCTACAACGCAACATCTTGCTTGTGGTAGACTCTCAGAGATTCCACCACCCGGAGTACCCACCCATGTCTTACACCACGCTCGGTCTTCGCACTCTCTTCTTGGCGAGCCTTTGTCTGACACTACTTGTCGGCAATTCCGCCAGGGCCTCTTTGTTGTCGTCCGAACACTCGGGGGGTTCCTTAACCAGCGGAGATCCAGACAACAGCCTCCCAATGCCACAATTCCTGTTGCTCGACAGTTTTCCGACCTGGAATTCCGGTCGGGATTCCGTCCCCGGAATGGCGTTTGACCTGCTGGGCTGTTCGACCATCGACGACCTCTCTGTGCCTGAGAATCGGGAAGCCGAGGGCTTGGCATTGAGCCACTCCGGACTTTCCGAATCTTTGCTCCAAGATGAAGAGTCACCTGCCAAAGCGACCCGTCAGGCCTCGCAACTGCTGGAGAGTGACACGTTCGTCATCACGAAAATCAAATCGCCAAGTCGATCGGTGAATTCCCTGGGATTGAATTGGAGACCCGGGCGGAGCTCTGACTCCAGTCTTACGCGGGTCATGAACTCAGCGTACGGCGTTTTGGCCGTGTTGGCTCTGGGAGCCGTCGGCATCACCGTCTTTCGCTGGAATCAACGCCGATTGGAAATTCAGAACTTCCGGCGTTTCTCCAGCATCTCCGATTCCGAATTGGCGATGGCGCGATTGTCGGCTGTGCGACCTGCAGGCTCGTTGAACAACCGCGAACAGCGGGTCGCACACCCCGCCCAAACCAACCAGCCTGCCTCTCAAGCCAAGTGACCTCTCAAGCCAAGTGACACGGGCTCGTGCTCATCGCGAGCTGCGCGAGTGTCCCCGAATGCGACACGGTCGCGAGGTGGACGCCCCGTTGGATCGATCTTCTGACCGAAAGAGGGACGACACAGGCAGGGGTTTTTGCGGCGGGGTTCGGCCTTAGCCCCACACCCCCTCAATCGGTTCGGCGCTTCCCGCCACCCCCGTCAGCCGCTCCAGCCGTCCGTTCACCTCATAGGACAAGGCGGTCCAGTCGAGCCCCAGCGCATCGAGAATCGTCGCATGCAGGTTGCGAAATGGAATGGGTTGCTCAACCGCCATCAGACCGATTTCATCGGTGGCCCCGATCCGCTGGCCCCCCTTCACCCCTCCCCCCGCCATCCAGATGGTGAAGCCGGCCGCGTTGTGCTGCCGGCCATGGTCGCCCTGCATCATCGGGGTCCGGCCGAATTCACTGGCCCAGATCACCAGGGTCGAATCGAGCAGCCCCCGTTGCTTCAGGTCTTGGATCAGCGCCGCGGTCGCCCGGTCGGTCCAACGAGCCCGCGGCACATGGTTCCCCGCGAGGTCGCCATGGGCGTCCCAGCCATCCTTGTCGGGCATGTCGTAGACCTGCACGAAGCGGACTCCCCGCTCGACCAACCGCCGGGCGAGCAGACACTTGCGGGCGAATGAGGCGGTCCGCTCCTCACTGTCATCCACTCCGTAAAGCGTGCGGGTCGCCTCGGTCTCAGCCGAGAGATCCCCCACTT
>JBKCTR010000172.1:0-2552 GCA_046318755.1 Planctomycetaceae bacterium | reverse complement strand
GCAGAGCACCGACGATGCACAGAAGCGCATCGCCCAGGGCTGGCAGTTCCTGGCCCTGGGAAGCGAGCTGCGGTTCATGACCTCGGAAGCCCAGAAACATGTCTCGGCCCTGAATCTGAAAAAAGCGCAGGATCTCGCCCGATACTAGAATGGAAGACTCTCGGGAGGCCGCGCCAGTCCTCTGGCACGGTCCCCCCGACACGCTCCCCGGACTCAACCCCACTCGCGCGACTTTCCACGCCCCCCGGCTGCAGGACCCGTGAGTTGCTCCCCCGCATTGGGGCAGCCGCACCGCGAACCCTTTTTCCTCGTCACCCGTACGAGTTCTGAACGCCACCATGCACAAGATGAAAGCCGTCGCCGTCCGTCCCGGTCAACCGAACAGCGTGCACCTCGCCGAGCTGACCAAGCCCGCCATTCACCAGGTTCCGAATGGGCGGGGAGTGCTGGTGAAAGTGCTGAAGGTGGGGGTTGACGCGACCGACCGCGAGATCAATGACGCCCTCTACGGGAATGCTCCTCCGGGATACAACTTTTTGGTGCTGGGGCACGAATCGTTCGGCATCGTCGAGGAGGTGGGCCCGGCGGTGAAGCACGTGAAGCCCGGCGACTACGTGACCTGCACGGTCCGCCGTCCCGGGGGCTCGATCTACGACACCATCGGCCGGTCCGACATCACCAGTGAAGAGACCTACTACGAGCGGGGCATCAACCTGCTGCATGGGTTCCTCACCGAGTACTACGTCGACGACGCCGAGTTCGTCGTGAAGATGCCGGTGGGGCTCAAGCACCTGCACGTGCTGGCCGAGCCGATGAGCTGCGCCGCCAAGGCGGTGCAGCAGGCGTACGAGGCGCAGCGGCGACTGCAGGTGTGGGACCCCAAACTGGCGTTTGTGACCGGCTCGGGGCAGATCGGGCTGTTGACCACCCTCGTGCTGCGGCTGCGGGGGCTGGAGGTCTACACGTTCGCCCGCGGTGCGGCCCCCAATCTCAAGTCGGAAATCGTGACCGGCATGGGAGCCCACTACATCAGCACAGCCGAGAAGTCGCTGAAAGACGTCGCAGCCGAAGTGGGCCGCCCCGACCTGGTGGTCGAGGCGACCGGTTCGAGCGCGGTCGCCTTCCAGGCGATGGAGATTCTGGGCCACAACGGCGTCGAGGTCTGGACCAGCATCACCGGCGGCCAAAAGTCGGTACAGGTCCCTTCCGACAACATCAACCTGCAGTGGGTGCTGGGGAACAAGCTGTTGCTGGGGTCGGTGAACGCCAACCGCCGGCACTTCGAGGCGGGAATTGCCGACCTCGCCCTGGGTGAAGTGACCTATCCGGGGGTGATTGAACGGATCCTCACCAATCCGGTGCGGGGGATCGAAAACTACCGCGAGCTGATCCGTCTGCTGGTGGAAGACAAGCACGCCCTGAAGGTTTACATGGAAGTGGCCGACGGCTGAGCCAACCGGGTGGCAACGCAGGCCCGGGGCCCGGGCATCGACCCGATGCAGGACCCCGGCCGAGTGGCCAGTCTCCCCCCGGAGTGGGCGGTTCGCCACAGCCCTCCCGGCCGATTAGAATGCACGCTCAAAGTGCCTGGTGGGGGCTGAGGATCCTTCCTGAGAGCCGGTCTGAACGTGAACGCCACGGATCAACTGCAGCAGATGCTCGACTGGTTTCCCGGGGGAGACCAACTGATCGCACGGTCCGAGCACATTCCCTCGTCGCAGACTCCCGAGCCGTACAAGACGCTGCTGGTCCACGATCACCACATGACCGTGACCATGGAGCAGTTCCATCGCACCCCCGTGCGGGTGAAGGTGCTGGCCCGCCGTCGCGAGGGGGACATTTACCTGCGGCACATCGTGCTTGAGCGGTGCGACAATGGCCGGGTGGTGCAGTTCGGCATCGTGCGGTTCGACTTCCGGTATGTCACCGACGAGGTGCGCGACCAAATTCTGGCCGAGCAGACGCCGCTGGGGAGAATTCTGATCAACTTCAATGTGCTGCGGCACATCGATCTGGGAGCGATTGTGCGAATCTGGCCTGGCCCGCAATTGCAGACGCTGTTTGGCTGCCCGGCGGAGCCGCCGTTGTACGGCCGCCTGGCGACCATCTTCTGCAACCAGAAGCCGGCGGTCGACCTGCTGGAAATCTCGGCTCCGGTCACCACCGACGCCACAGCCTGACCCGGAGGGGGGTCGCCCGATGTCCACCGCGTTCATTCATCGCCGCCGGGTCACGTTTGCCGAGACCGACATGGCCGGCATCGTGCATTTCTCCAACTTTTACCGGTACATGGAAGAGGCCGAGCACGCCTTCCTGCGGTCGCGCGGGCTGAGAATCAAGGTCGACCAGCCCGATGGCACGGTGCTGGGCTGGCCGCGCGTGCGGGGGACGTGCAGTTTTGAGTCTCCCGCGTTTTACGAAGATGAGCTGGAGATCGAGGTGCGGATCGACCGCCGGGGCGTGAAGTCGCTGACGCTGGGGTTCGTCATCCGGCGTGCTTCACAGATCCTGGCGACCGGGGAACTGAAAACGGTCTGCTGCCGGTTCAATGC
>JBKCTR010000171.1:0-5572 GCA_046318755.1 Planctomycetaceae bacterium | reverse complement strand
CCCCGCCTTGAACTCGCCCCCGTCATCCGTTGCCCGTTCCTGGTACCAGGGCTCGTATGGCCCTCCCCGTCCATTCCGGTACATTGCAAAGGTCTCTCCACCCGAATACAGCGGTTGCGCCAGCTTGATGGTGGTCCGGTACGTCTCGTAGTAGCCCAGCGGCTGATTTTCACTCCCGGCCGACAGCTTGAGGTCGTAGGCTCCCGCCGCGGCCAACTGTTCTCCCGCGGCAATATCCCGCTGGCGCAGTGCGGCGTCCAGCATGGGGTAGGCCCGATACACCGAGCCAATGACCTCTTCCAGCCGCAGCGTTCCCTCGACTTCGTTGCCGGGCATCCCCTCATCCTCAGGGAGCGCTGGAACCACCAGAAACTCCTGTTCTGGCGGCAGAGGCGGGAGTGAATCGGCCTCATTCTCCGGTTGCAGGGCGGATGCCTGAATCACCTCGCCCGACGTCACACCACCGCGGGCTGTGGCCGAGCGCACTGGAGACTTTGCTGCCAACTCTGCCGTTGGCCCAGGCCGAGCTGGAAGCCCCCTGTTCAACGTGGCGGCGGTGCGTCTCGAAACGACCCCTGGCCGTCCTTCTGGGGCCACGGTCGAGCAGGCACTCAGCAGGCAGCACAGGGCCAGCGGCGGACAGAAACGGCGCACCATGGATCTCGCTGCAACCGGGCGGCTGGAAGACCCCGAGACGCTCTATCCGGCCCTCCACGGAGGAGGCCGCGCGTCTCACTGTCCACTTCATCGACACAACCGGCGCGAACCCGTGAGATCTCCAAAAAATCAATCTTGATCCCAGAACAAAACTCTGCCCAAACCCCCCAGTCTCCGCAGCCTCGGTTGGTCGACACAATCGCCACGAGACTCGGTCCGGGTGGTGATCGACAGCCTACATCTTCACCTTGGGAGGCTTGCTGTCCTTTTTGGACTTTCCCTTGCCATCCGCGTAGACGTTGGTGACGGGGGGAAATCCGTTGATCCTTCGCCAGACCTCGAACCACAAAGGCACCTGATCCAGCAAGACCCACCCGCTGGCCCGCACACCCTGACGCAGAAAACGGGGTTCCGGCCACTCCTGTTGCGACTCATCCGGACGGATCAGCACGCGAAACTTCCCCTTGCCATCATCCGTGGCATCCACCGATGTCACCGTCCCGCCGAAGGTCCCAATCGCCACGCTGGGCCAGCCGGCGAACTGGATCGCAGGCCACCCCTCGAATTGCAGACGCACATGCCGATTGACCTGCACCAATGGAGCGTCATTACCATCCAGCAGCAGTTCGACTGCCCGATCATCTGTATCGGGAACGATGCGGCAGATCGAGTCTCCCTCTTTGAGAATCTGGCTCCCCTGATTGGGATAAATCTGGACAATAAAACCATCGAACGGAGCGTCGATCTGCTGGTTCTTTTGGCGGGCCAGTTTGCTCTCAGCCTCGAGTAACTCCTTGTCCGCCTTGGAAACCTCGGCTTGGCTCTTGGCAATGTCGCTTTCCGCCTTGGCCACATCGGCCCGAGATTTCCGCAACGCCGCCTGGGCATACTCGATGTCTGCCTTCGACTTCTGCTCCTTGGCGTCCCGGTCGGCCTGCTTGGCCTCGAGTTCGTTCTTCGCCCCCTCGATGTTGGCCTCGGCCTTGCGCACCTTGGCCCGGGCCTCGATCGCCTTCCGCTCAGCCTCCTGGTACTTCAATTGCGAAGCAATCCGCTCTTCAAACAACTGCTTCTGCCGTTTGAGATCCAGATCGGCCTGCTGGAAGCCGGCCGTTAACTCCGCCAGGGTCTGTTCCTCGGAAATCACCTTTTGCTCGGCCATCTCAACATAGGATTCCGCCGCATTCACCACCTGGGTGAGCACCTTTTCATACGCCTCCACCTGCGATTCATACGCCTTGACAATCGTCTGGGCCGCCTCAAGGTTCCGCTGGTTCGCCTCGGCTTGGATCTTGGCCGAATCACGCGCCTGCCGGCTGGCGGTCACCTGCGATTCCAACCGCATCATCAAATCCGGGTCGAGATCCTGAATCTCGGCAATCAACTGCCCTTTGTAGACGCGGGCGTTCTCAAAAATTCCGTCCCCCAGCCGAATCAAACGTCCCTTGATCGGTGATTCGATCACCTGCTCGCGTTCATTGGGCGAGAACGCAATCACCTCTCCCGACCCCCACAACGACTGCTGCCAGGGGGCAAACGCCATCAGCACCAGGGTCAATCCGATCCCCCACAGCAACCACCGCGCCATTCGCCTCGCTGCCTGAGACGAGCGGGCCAACCGCAACGACGGCATGGTCTCCTCTCCATAAACCCAACGGGGGGTCGGAGCGAGGGGCGACAGCCGGGAATGGGTGGGTGCAGGAGAAACTCGGGAGACCGACATCGAAGATTCCTGTCACTGACGGACGACAGAGCGGAGATTGGAGGGAAGGCGCAGGCAGATCAATTGCGACGGTCCGAGGACGAGCCAAGAGCAATCCTCTGGTCGCACATCGCCGCCAGAGATTCACGACCCGTCACCAGGATGAGTGTCCATGGTTGGCGACGAGCCGTAACCTCACTCCCAAGCGACATGGCATCTGCGTCAGAGAATGCGTCCAACAGTCCATCAATGATCAACAGCCTCGGCCCCCCCACGATCGCCCGGGCGAGAGTGAGGCGGCGCAGCTGCAGTTCGGTAAAGGGAGTCCCCACGTAACTCAACGGGGTCTCCAATCCCTCCGGCAGCGTCTGGATCGTGTTCAGCAGGCCAACCCGGGCCAACGCCTGGCGAACATCATGCAGAGACACTCCGGGACGACCAAGATGCACATTTTCCGCAATGGTTCCCTTGAAGACTTCTGGCTGGCGAACCACAGTCACCCGCCGATGCAAGACGTCGGGCCGGACATCGTGAGGATCGATGTCATCAATCACGACCTCTCCCCGTTGCGGCTCGGCCCAACCCGCCACAAGGTCCACCAGCAGTGACTTGCCGCTGCCCGAGGGCCCCATCACCGCCAATCGATCTCCCGCCGCAACGTGCAAAGAGACCCCCTCCAGGATCGGGGTCGAATCGCCGACGGAAAAGGTCACATCCCGTGCATCCACACGGGCCGGGCCTTCCCCCGCCAGGTTCATCAACCCCTGTTGTTGCTGGATCGGCAGGTCGAACAGTTCTCCCAGCTCATCGACCGAGGCCAGCAGGTCGTAGAAGCTCTCGATGTGCTTCCCCAGTTTCACAAAAGATCCAACGATCACGGCCACAATCAGTTCAGCCGCCACCAACTGGCCCAGGGTCAATTGTCCCTGCATCACCAGCCATCCCCCCGCGCCCAGCAAGACTGAACTCCCCAAGGCCTGCAGCAACAACGCCGCGATGACCTGCCGCATCAGGATTTTGAAATGTTTCCCCCGGGTTTCCAGATAACTGAAGGTCAGCCGATCGGTGCGATCCAAGGCGAAATCGGCCGCCCCCTCGTAATGGAAGGTCAACGGAGAGGCGGCGAGATCCTCGAGCCAGGCGGCCATGGCATACTTCCGCTTCGACTCTCTGATGCTGGTCTCGATGGCCCCCCGCCCCAGGAACACAATGATGCAAAACATCAGTGTCAGCAGTACCAGATCGATCCCCAGCAGCCAGGGGTGATAGAACCCCAGGACCGTCATCCCCACCAGGGTCCCAATCACGAGAGAGACGCCGTCCAGCAAGAGACTCGCAGCCACCTTCTGAACTGTGACCACATCGAAAAACTGGTTCACCAGTTCCGGCAAATGGATTTCCCGTGTCGCCCGGGCGGTGACCCGGGGCAGTCGATACGCCAGATCTCCCGCCACCCTGGCGAACAGCCGTTTCTGAATCGTTTCCACCACCACCGCCTGCAACGCCTTCAACCCGGCTGCGAACGCCAGGAACAAGAAGACAAACACCGTCAGCACAATCAGGGGCTGAAATAGCTGGCCCAAGGCCACCGTATTCACCAGGGATTCGACGGCAATCGGGGTCGCCAGAGCCAGCAACCCATGGACAACCGCGAACACCAGAATCACCCCGATGTCCGACCATTCCGGTCGCAGCAGGAACCGCAGTCGATCCCAAGGTGACACTTGATGCCCTTGGGCGGTGGAGTGCAACACGTTCCCCACATGACCTTCAAACACCACCCCCTGCAGCAAGTCCTCACCCTGTTCTGATTCCAGCAACTTTTTCAGGGCGGAACGACCGAGCCGCTGCGACCCTCCACCTCCCGAACGATGCACATGGACCCGCCCCCCTCCTCGCCCCGTCAGCCCCAACAGAACTCCCCGCTTGGGGAGCCAAATCATCAGGGGTGCGGCGCATTCGGCCAATTCGAGAAAGTCATCCAGTCGGCCCTCGACCCGGCGGCACTGCTGAGCGAGCGATTCCGAGGCTTCGTCAACCCAGACGGTCCAAAGGTCCTCCGCCAAACCGGGGCGGGCCAAACACGCCTCCTGCAAAGCTCTTTTCAAAGTCTGCCGGTCCAGCGGATAGCCAGCATCCAGCCAGACCTGCTCAATCAAGGACTGCAAATCTTCGATCGAGAATGTCACCGAGGAACTCGCCGGGCGCAGGGAACTGGAAACCACAGTGCAACACTTCTCCAGAATCGAACTCTTGGATCGAAAACTCGAAGAATCACCAGTTAATATTAGTCCCTAACCGCAATTCCACAAAATAGAGTTGCCATGACCCCACATTTGTTTTTTCTATGCTTCGCCTGCCGCGACTCCATCACACTGGGAAAACTGCGTGAACGGGCGGTACTCGCGTGTTGCGACTGATCAGATGGCGGCTTTGGCGACGATGCCCTTCTTGAGTCTCCGTGTTGGGAAAGGATTCCACATGCTGCCACATTCCCGGTTGACCATCTGGACCCCCGTACTGCTTCCCCTGCTGACCCTGGGATGTTGTGCGATCGGGGACCCCTCTTGCGATGTTCCCCGCGAGCTTTACGGCATTCAATTGGGCCGCGAATTCGCCTACTGTCCCGATACCGCCGTCGAGGGATTGCCCCGGCAAGCCTGGTATTGCGACCCTCCCGGCTGGTACCCGGAAGGCCCCCCTGCCTTGCGATGCGGACCGAGTTATCCTCCCCCCGCGACCTCTCGCTCGAGCGTCTACGCTCTGCCCAACATCCGTCCTCTGCCTCCCCGATCGCCCGATTCTCTCGACCCCAGCCCCACCGACGATTTGGAGACTTCTCCGAACTGAATCGGTCAAATCCGAATGGATTCGGTTCGATCGACAGCGACGCGAAGACGGAATCAGAACGCTAGTCCACCTTGTCTTGGGCAGTCAAGGGGTCGTTCCGAATACTCGGGGCCGCCTTCAGGCAGTTGAGCCCACGCGCCCGTTCCACTGTCAAGGTTGTGCTCAGGAGTTCACCCAAGGAAAACCCTCTCTGCAGAGTCGCTCTGGGCGGTGACCACCCGGTTCGCGGGAAATCCTCGGCCAAGCAGCTCGGGAATCGCCGCATCCCGGGCTTTCCACACGTTCCATCGGGATCTCTCTGGCCCGTTGGCCCCGGGGGTGGGGGTGCTGCGCGCTGAGGAAGGAACCCTGATAGACTCTCTG
>JBKCTR010000170.1:0-11731 GCA_046318755.1 Planctomycetaceae bacterium | reverse complement strand
CTTCAATGACCAGAATGGTCGACTGCGACATCGTCACCGTTTCCAGAAATCGGGCTGGTGCCGGATGATCTCCCCCTCCACGAGGTAGACCACATCTTCGGCGATGTTGGTGGCGTGATCGGCGACTCGCTCGATGTGCCGGGACGCGGAAAACAACTGCAGGGCCGGGTCGATGAGGTGCGGCGCACTCTTCATCTGGCCCAGCAGCTCGTCGATGATTTCGCGATTGAGGATGTCGACGGCGTCGTCGCGGCGGCAGACTTCGCGGGCGAGGCGGCTGTCTTTCTGGACGAAGGCGTCGAGGGCCAGACGCAGCATCTCGACCGCCGCGCTGGCCATCTGCAGCAGCTTGTCGGGGACCGGGATCGAGGGAGCACCGACCAGTCCCGCGGCGCGTTCGGCGATGTTGACCGCGACGTCGGCGACCCGTTCGAGTTCCCACGAGATCTTCATCACGGCGGTCACCCGCCGCAGGTTCTGGGCCACCGGCTGGTGCAGCGCCAGAATCTTCAGGCACTCTTCCTCGATGCGCACGTCCCAGCGATCGATTTCATCGTCGGCCGCCGCCAATTGCTCGGCTTGCGAGCCATTGGGACGCGCCAGTTGGGCAACCGCCTTCTGCACCAATTGTTCGACCGCAGCACACATCTGCATGATGTGCTGGTGCAGGGTGTCGAGATCGCGGTTGAGGTGGATGGACATGAACTTTCAGACCCGCAGTCGGACCGGGAGACAGGGGTGCCGGACGCCCCGGAACCCTGACTGCAGCCTAGGAGGGGGGGGAGAGCGCCGCAAGCCGGGCCGGCGTGGGAGAGGTCTCAGCCAAATCGGCCGGAAATGTAGTCTTCGGTTCGCTTTTCGCGGGGCCGGGTGAACAGGGCGGCGGTCTCCCCCATTTCCACCAGGTGTCCCTGGAAGAAAAAGGCGGTCTGATCACTCACCCGGGCCGCCTGCTGCATGTTGTGGGTGACGATGACAATCGTGTAGTTCTGCTTCAGTTCGAAGATCAGGTCTTCGATGCGGGAGGTCGAGGCGGGATCGAGGGCTGAGGCCGGTTCGTCCATCAGCAGCACGTCGGGGCTGGTCGCCAGGGCGCGGGCAATGCACAGCCGCTGCTGCTGGCCTCCCGAGAGCGCGGTGGCGCTCTCCCGCAACCGATCTTTGACTTCGCTCCACAGGGCGGCCCGTTGCAGGGCGGTCTCGACAATCTCATCCAGCTCACGCGCTTTGCGCACACCCGACAAGCGGGGACCGTAGGCGACGTTGTCGTATATCGAGCGGGGGAATGGATTCGATTTCTGGAACACCATGCCGACCCGCTTCCGCAATTCGACCACGTCGATCCGGGGATCGTAAATGTTGACGCCGTCGATCAGCACTTCGCCGGCAATCAACCGCTGGGGGATGAGGTCGTTCATCCGGTTCAGCGTCCGCAGAAAGGTGCTCTTGCCGCACCCCGACGGACCAATGAACGCCGTCACCTGCCGGGCGGGAATCTCAATCGAGACCTCAAACAGCGCCTGCTTGGGCCCATAGAAGAAGTTGACCCGCCGGGTCTCGATTTTCGGGCACTCTCCCTCGCGGGTCGAGCTGACCTCGCGATTCGGCGCGGTGACAAACCTCGATGCTGGGCTGCTGGTAGGCGGAGCGACAACGGGCATGCCAACGGCTCGGGAGTGACAGGTGGCGAAGAGTCCGACCCAGGATGGATCGGAACAGCGACTTCTCGCATGACACTACCGAGGAAATGTGAAGATCCTGTTAAGTCGGCGGCTCTCAGAGCGAAAATCGTCCCGCGGTCATCAGGCGGACTGAAAACGTGGTTCCCTTGCCCATCTGGCTCGCGACCCGGATGTCACCCCCCTGGTTCTGGACCAGGTGTTTGACGATCGACAGCCCCAACCCGGTTCCCCCCACCTCCCGGGAACGCGCCCGGTCGACCCGGTAAAACCGCTCGAAAATCCGGTCCAGATGCTGCTGGGGAATGCCAATTCCACTGTCTTGCACCTCCAGCAGGCACCCGTCTCCCTCCCGCCGCCAGCGGATGATGACCTGCCCCCCGGCATCGGTGTATTTGACGGCGTTGTCGATGAGGTTGTCGAGGATGTGCTCGAGCGACTCTTCGTCTCCCAGTGGTTGGATGGGCTCTGCCGGCGGTTCGACCCGCAGCGCAATCGACTTCCGCTCGGCGGTCTGGCTCTGGCGGCCGACGCTTTGGGCCACCAGAACCCCCAGGTCGACCGGATGCAGATCGAGGTCTGCTTCGTCGTTCTCAATGCGGGTCAGTGACAGCAGGTCGCGGATCAGGTGATCCATCCGCTCGGACTGTTCCGACATCATCTTCAGGAACTGGTCACGCACCTCGTGGTCGTCGATCGCCCCCCCATCGACGAGGGTTTCCAGGCAGGCCTGGATGGAGGCCAGGGGGGTCTTCAATTCGTGCGACGCGTTGGCCACAAACTCCTGGCGGATTTCCTCGAGCCGCCGGAGTTGGGAGATGTCGGTCGCCACCACCATCGCCCGCCCCCCGGTGCTTCCCTCGGGGAGGGGTTGGACCCGGACGCTGAGGGTGCGGGGGGTGGGGGTGGTCAGCGTCAGTTCGCCCCCCGCCACTTCCCGGGCACTCAGCGTCATTTCGACCCAGTTCAGCAATTGGGGCTGGCGCACCAGTTCGAACAGGGGACGCCCAATCGATTCGGCCGGCAGACGGAACAACCGCGATGCCGAGGCGTTCCGCAGCACCACCCGCTGCCGGTCGTCAATCACGATCACCGCCTCGATCATCGCGTTGAGCACCGTGCTCAGTTGATCCCGGCTGGAACTCAGTTCGGCGAAGTGATCGGTCAGATAGTCCTGGACCTGGTCGACCGAGCGGGCCAGAGGATCGATGAACGTCCGCTCGCTCAGCGGAATGCGGCGAGGGACCTCTCCCCGCGACAGTTGGTCGAGCACCTCCCGCGCCGAATCGAGATTGCTGCGGTATTCGCGCAGAAACCGGTGATTGGCCCAGGTGGCCGCCACCAGCCCCATCCCTCCCAGTCCGAGGGCCAACACGGCCGCCCAGCCCAGCGCCAGGTGCAGGCCCAACACCAGGCCCGCCGCCAGCACCAGAATCGCCGGGAGGAAGGCGGCGGCGAACGAGGCCAGGAAACTCCACTGCTCCCGCGGACCGTCAGCCATTGCGGCGCCCCGCCGGCGTGGGAGCCGCGAGTGTCTCGACGGTGACCGGATCGCCAAGCTCGATTCGTCCCCCCCGCACGATGCGCGTGGTCACCCCGCCCCGGCCACTCATCGCCCGGCAGCCCCCCGGACCCAGCGCTTCGTCCATCCGGCTGCAGGGAACGCACGGTCCGGTCACTTCCAGCTCGACCTCGCCGATCCGAATGCGGTCTCCCTTGCCTCCCGGAAGTTGCACTCCGGAAATGGCCAGGTTCCGGCGGAGCTGCACGGGCAAGACCTCGGGCAGTCCACAGGTGCGGGCGATCTCGTCCAGATTCTCGAATTGGATCAGCGTGACTTCCCGTCCCCCACTGCGCCGGGGAATGTAGTGATCTCCCGCCAGACCGCGTCCTACGACCACCTCCGCCCCCGGCGGTTCAGCCACCTGACCGCGATGAGCGGTGCGGATTCCAATCCATTCGAGCCGTCCCACTGCCGCGGGAGTCTCGACCGGAGGAGCGGTGTTCGGCGATTCCATACGGGGCGTTCCCCAGGGGGGGCGAAAGGAGAGGCGAGTTGTGCTGATCGGGGTCAACCTGTCCTCAGGTCAACCGCGACCCGGATCGCGACGGAACCGGTCTCGGCGAGAACCGCACAGCATGGCGAGCGACAAACAGGGAGGCGTGCGGTTTGTCGGGACAGATCCCCGCGGGTTCAGGGCATCAGCCAAGGCCCGGGATTTTCGATGGCTTGGGCGACCGCCGCCAGAAACCGTGCCGCGGGTCCGCCGTCGACAATCCGGTGGTCGAACGTCAGGCTGAGCGGTAGCTGCTCGCGCACCCGCACCTCTCCCTCAATCGCGACAGGTTCGGGGGCAATCCGTCCGAGGCCCAGAATGGCCACCTGGGGTAGATTGATGATCGGTGTGAAGTGTTCCACCCCCAGAGTTCCCAGGTTGGTGATGGTGAAGCAACCTCCCGACAATTCCTCGGCAGAGAGTTTCCCATCGCGGGCCCGCTCGGCCAGAGATCGCAAAGAGGCCGAGAGTTGCCGGACCGTCTGCGTCTCGACCTGACGCAGAACCGGGGGCAGCAAGCCCTGGGGGGTGTCGACCGCCACCGCGACATCGAGGTGGGGGGGCAGAAACGGTCCAGCCGGGAGCCATTGGGTGCGAACGTCCGGAAAGTCGGCCAAGACACAGGCCACCAGCTTGACGATCAAATCGGTGAACGTTGGGGGAGGGGGCGCTCCATTGGCCCCGTGCGCCTGAAACTGCCGTCGCAGATTGACCAGGTTGGAGGCGTCGCAGCGGCGGTGCAGAGTGACTGGGGCCGTCTGGGTGCTGGACTCCAGCATGCGGGCGGCGATGGTCTTGCGGATGGCGGTGATGCCCGCGGGAGTCGCGGATCGCGCGGGAGCCGGAGCCGCTGCCGTGGCGTGCGTTTGGGAGGCCAAAACCACATCCCGTTCGCGAATGCGCCCGGTGACCCCGGTTCCCCGAATCTGTCCCAGATCGAGCCCCAAGTCGCGAGCCGCGCGACGCGCCCGGGGACTGGCGGCCGAAGACCCCACCGTGACCTCCGTCTGGACGGCGACTGCGGCGGGGTGAGCTGCGGTCGCCACAACGGGGGCGTTGGGCGCTGCGGAGGCTGGCGTGGCGGCAGTGGCTGCCGAAGCGGTGCCCCCTGTTGAAGCAGTGCCAGCGGTTGCCGCGGGGCCCGTGGGAGGCTCTTCCCCCGGCTGAACAAACCAGGCGAGGACCTGCCCGACCTTCACAATGTCTCCGGGGCGCGGACCACTCTTGGGAATGCGCAGAATGCCGGCATCGACCGCCTCAATGTCTTGAGCCGATTTTTCCCCCTCCAGCACAAACAGAGGTTCCCCCCGGGCGACAGTTGCGCCGTCGGGTTTGAGCCATTCTCCGAAGGTTCCCTCCTCCATCGACCAGCCCAGACGGGGAACAACGATTTCAATCGCCATGAGTGAACACAGGTGAGGGCCACGGGGGGGGGCAATGCGACGGGGCAACCGTGGGGTCGCGCCCGCGGAAGATTCTCGCCCCCCTTGCGCGGGACTGTCAACCGCTGCCCATCGGCTTCTGTTGCGCGGGGGGCCTTCTGGCTGTCGGGGTCGGAAAGGGGGAGCGGCCGGGGCCCGTTGACTGGTCCGGCGGGCTGGCGGCAAGACCTGCCAACACCGTGCCGGGGCGGTCACGGGGGCCGCAGGGGGAGGCCGGTCAGGCGGGGGGCACGGAATCCGGCGTGGCTGACGGCGGCAGACGGACCAGTTGGCGAAAGAGGTCGCCCCGTTCCTCATAGTTGCGGAACCAGTCATGGCTGGCGCAGCCGGGAGACAACAGAACAACATCACCGGGGCGGGCGTGTGCCCGACTCCAGTCGACCGCCTGGGGCAGGTTCTGTGCCAGCAGGCAGGGGACGTCGGCGGGGGGGCCAGCGTCGTACCAGCGGCGCTGCAGTTCGGGACCGGTTTGACCCAGAAAGACCAGTCCCCGCAGCCTGGTCCGGCCCAGGGCGTTCAACAGTGGGGTCAGGTCGATCTGCTTGTCGTATCCCCCCACCAGAGGAATCTGGGGAGTCTCGCCAAACGCCTCCAGTGCCAGGGCGGCCGCTTCGGGAGTGGTCGCCTTGGAATCGTTGTAGAACCGCACCCCCTGCCACTCGGCGGCCAGTTCCAGCCTGTGGGGTAAGCCCCGAAAGGATCGCGTGGCGGTCTCGATGTCGGTCCATGCGGCCCCGCAGAGCCGGGCGGCGGCGGTCGCCGCCAGGGCATTCGCCAGGTTGTGTCGGCCAGCGAGCGGCACCCAGGCGGGCAGGGGGATCACCTCTTCCGCGCCGTTCCAGCGCCAGATGGCCTGTTCGGGACGACGGTGACCCTGGGAAAGAGCAAACAGACCGTCTGTCGGGTGATCGATCAGCCCAAACCCGACCTGCCGTGCATTGGTCGGCCAGTGGGCCACGTCGGGGTCGTCGAGGTTCCGGACGGCGAACTGCTCGGCAGTCTGGTGCCGGGTGATGGTCTGTTTGGCCAGTCGGTACGCGTCGAGGGTGTGGTGTCGGTCGAGGTGATTGGGGGTGAAATTGGTCACCACCGAGACGTGGGGGGCCGGACGGAGAGGGTTCAGCGTCTCGAGTTGAAAGCTGCTCAATTCGAGCACGACCCAGTCGTGGGAATCGATCTGGTGCACCACTGGCAGCAGGCTTTGTCCGATGTTGCCCCCCAGCCAGACCCGGACTGCCGTTTGTGGGGCCGGCGGCATGTCCCGGGCCATGGCGGTTTGCAGCAGCCGATGGAGCAGGGTGGTGGTGGTCGACTTGCCGTTGCTGCCCGTGACCGCCACCACGCGCCCCCGTTGCCGCTCCCAGAACAGTTCGATCTCACTGGTGATGGGGACCCCGGCGGCGCGGGCGCGCTGGAGCCAGGGACTTTCGGCAGGGACGGCGGGACTGGCGACGACGAGATCGGTCTGTTCGAAGTCGTCTGGGGTGTGGCCTCCGAGATGCCAGGTGTGGGGAGGGGTGTCGGCGAGGGCGGCGATCGAGCTGTGCAACTCGGCCGCACTCCGCAGATCGGTGACGGTGACCCGGGCTCCCGACTGCACGAGGAACCGGACTGCGCCAAGGCCCCCACCAAAACTCCCGAGTCCCATCACGGTGACTCGAAGATCACGAAAGCGGTCGAGCATGTGGTTGGGAGAGACTCGCTGCGAGGAGGGGAGGCGGCCCCCGCGCACCTGGCGGGCCTTCTGTGGCATATCGCATCGACAGTTGATTCGCTAGAGTGCCCCCGCCCCAGAGGCATTCCGTTCCCCCCATCTCCAGGGAGTCCGCGGTGATCGATTCCACTCGTGCCACGGCAGCCGATCTGTTGCTGAATTGCCTGCGCGCCCAGGGGCTGTCGGCGGTGTTTGGAATGCCCGGCAACCAGAATATCGCCCTCTACGACGCCATCCTGCGGGCCGAGCCTGCGCTGCCTCATTATCTGGTGCGGCATGAGCAGGCGGCATCGATGATGGCCAGCGGGTATGTGCGGGCGAGCGGCCGGATGGCGGCGGCGGTGACGGTGCCCGGACCGGGGGCCGCGAATGCCGCGGCCGCGGTGATTGACGCCTACAACGATTGCATTCCGCTGCTGTCGATTGTGGGCGGCTTCGAAAAGGGGGCCCGGAACCACCATCCTTCCAAGCTCTTTCATGGACTCGACCAGGCGGCGTTCTACCGGCCCATGACCCGCTATTTCGGCTCTCCCCGACGCCTCAAGGAGATTCCCCGGGTGGTGGAGCTGGCCGTTTGCGCCATGCACGGGGTGCGGCCCGGTCCCGTGGTGATTGAGATCGACCCCGACCTGGCGGCTCAACCGCTCCCGGCGAATTTCGAGAAGCTGTCGCGGGTGTTGCATCCCCGGAAGCTGCCGGTCAACCCGCTCGATCTGGGGAAGGCCATCGAGTCGATCCATGGACTGGCGCGGCCCGTGGTCTGGATTGGTTCGGACTGCGCGGCGGCGGGGGTGGTCGAACAGGCCCGGAATCTCGCGGAACTGTTGGGTGCCCCCATCATCTACGGCCGACGGGGGAAGGGGGTTGTTTCCGATGATCATCCCCAGGTGATTGGCTTCACGCGGTCGAAGCGGGTGGCCCAGGTGCTGGCGGAGGCGGATGGGCTGATCTTGCTGGGGGCCCGCTTCACCCAGATTGACAGCCGCAATTACGAGTTGAAGCTGCCGCCGGTGGTGGTGCAGTTTGACCGCGACAGTGGTGAGATTGGGTCGGACCTGCCCGTGACCCAGGGGGTGGCCGGTGATTTGCAGATCGCCCTCGAGGCGGTGGTGCGGGACCTGGTGCGGATTGGCCCTGCGGCCGAGTCGGGTGGGAAGTCGCTGGCGCTGCAGAGTCACGCCACCTGGCGGGCGCTTCCCGACCTGCCCGTGCTGGGAGAGATTCGCCGCGCGCTGCCGCCGGGGGGAGTGATCTCGGTCGATGTGACCTCGACGGGCTACAACTGCTTTGATCGGTTTCCGGTCCCCAATGACCGGTCGCTGATTTATCCCTGCCACAGTGTGACGCTGGGGTTTGGGTTCCCGGCCGCACTGGGGGCCAAGCTTGCCTGTCCCGACCGGCCGGTGGTCTGTCTGGCCGGTGATGGAGGATTTCTGATGGGGGCCATGGAACTGGCGACGGCGGTCGAACACCAGATTGGCGTGGTGACCGTGGTGGCGCATGACCGTGCCCTCACGGCCATACGGGGTGCGCAGCAGCAGGCTTTCCAGGGGCGGGTGATCGACACCACGATGCATACCCCCGACTTCGTCGCGCTGGCCCAGAGCTTTGGGGCCACCGCGATGGTCTGTCCCGATCTGGCCGATTTGGGGCGACTGATTCAGGAAGGGTTCGCCCGCCCCGGTCCGACCGTCATCGAACTGCCGTTCCAGGACCGGGTCGAGCAATTGATCGCCGGTGTCCCCTGGCTGCACGGCGAGTGAACCGCATGTCCGTGCGGTTGTGGTCTGCGTTCCGTCTCCGCGTTCTTCTGTCTGTTTTTTCTGTTTTTGTCTGCATCCGCCGCCATGCCCCACACCGTCAAGTCGATCGAGACCATCTGGGTTGAACTTCCGTTGCGTCCGGTTCCCGCCCGGAACATGGTCCGCGAGATTCCCCATTGGACGCTGTTCGAACTCTGCCTGGTGACACTCGATTCGGGGGTGGTGGGAATCGGCGAGACCATGGTCTATTACACCTGGGGGGCCTCGACGGTCAGCGACGAGGCCCGTCGCAAGGTGATTGGGAAACACCCCGCGGAAACCATGTGGGACGATTCGCTGGGGGCGGGGCTGCAGATCGCTTTGTTTGATGCCGCCGCCAAGGTGCTGGATGTGCCGCTGCACCAGATGCTGGGTCGGCAGCATCGCGACCGTTGCCACATCTCGTGGTGGGATATCGACCTGCCCGCGGAGGATTGGATCAGCGAGTGCCAGTTGGCCATCGCCAATGGTTACACGAGCTTCAAGACCAAAGGGCGCCCCTGGTACGACGTGGTCGAGAACACCCGCCGGCTGTGCGCGACGCTGCCCTCCCATTTCGAAGTCGACATGGATTTCAATGGGTTTGGAGTCGACACCGCGCACTGCACACGACTGCTGAAGGAACTCGAACAGTTCCCCAATGTGGTGATGTTCGAGAGCCCGATCCCGCATTCCGATGTGGCCGGCTACAAGTTCCTGCGGCAGCACACGCATGTGCCCCTCTCGATGCACACCGCGTTTCATTTTGGCGAGACCCCCATTGAGACGGCGATCCGTGAAGAGATGGTCGACGGGTTTGTGCTCTGCGGCGGTGCCACCAAGATCCAGCGGGAGGCCCTGGTGTGTCAGGTCAACAACCGCTCGTTCTTTTTGCAGATCGTGGGGACCAAGATTGCCGCGGCCTTCGCCCTGCACCTCGGGGCCGTGCTGGAGAATGCCCGCTGGCCGTCGGTCAACTGTCATCAGTTGTATGAACGGGACTGCGTGAAGACCCCCTTGCCGGTCATCAACGGCCTGGCACCCGTCCCCAGCGGACCGGGGTTGGGGATTGAACTGGACCAGGAGGCGATCGAACGGTTCCGCTGCCAGCCGAAGGAAAAGCCCTTTCCCTATCCGGAACTGCTGCTGGCGGTGCGCTGGCCGTCTGGATCCACCACCTACTACAACCACGCGTTCCAATACTGGGCCGACTGGCAGGGGGGCAAGCTGCCGTTTTTCCCCCGCGGCGTGCATCTCGAACGGATCCCCAACGACGGCAGCCCGGCCTGGCGGGAATTGTTTGAACAGGCCCAGAAGGGGGCTGTGCACTCCTCCGCGGCCCCCTATTGAACAGAGGTCACATTGAACAGTGGCCTCATTGAAACAGAGGCCACTTCGAACAGGGGCCACTCCCCTCTTCCCTGTGCGGCCCAGAGCTTCCTCGGCCGGGGCTGGCCGGGCGGGTTACCGAGGTTGTCGGGGTTGGTTCCGTGGGGAAGTGTGGACTGGTGTTTACATTGGGCCCGGCCGGAGGGGACATCGCTGGGGGGGATTGATACCCCGCCAGCACGGAACGTGATACTCTGACAGTTGATCCGGGATGTTCCTTCCCGGCCTTCATGCCGGTGCGTGTGGGCGTCGCGGCAGACGCTGCTCTGAACTGTTCCTCCCCGGCGGATTCTCCTGATACCACCCCATGGCGAAGTCGTCCGAGTCCAAGTCATCCCGCATCCTCATTGTCGACGACAACCAGCAAAATTGCGAGTTGCTCGATGCCTACCTGGCGGATGAGGGTTACCAGATTGAGATGGTCTACGACGGCCAACAAACGCTGGACGCCGTCGCCCGGCAACAGCCCGATCTGATTCTGCTGGACATCATGATGCCGCGGCTGAGCGGCTACGAAGTCTGTCATCGACTGAAGAGCTCGGAACAGACCCGGGGCATTCCCATTCTGATGATCACGGCCCTGGCCGAGATGAGTGACATCGAGAAGGGGATCGACGCCGGTGCCGACGACTTCCTCACCAAGCCGATCAACAAACTGGAACTGATCACCCGGGTCCGTTCGTTGCTGCGGGTGCGGCACCTGACCAACGACTACGAACGGCTGCTCGAACATGTGCGGAATGTCGAGTCGCAGCGGGACGAGCAGGCGACGCGTTGAGCAGTTCGCGCCGAGAGTCGACCGGAGCGGCTCCCCCGGCCGGGGTGCCGCAGGTGGTCCTCAAGCCCCGCCGGGCCCAACCGTTTTTTGGCCGACACCCCTGGGTCTTCGCGGGAGCGATCGCCCGGACCCCCGCTGGTCTGAACCCGGGGGACGAGGTGGCGCTGGTTTCGGACCAAGGCGAGTTCATCGCCCGGGGGCTGTTCAATCCCCACTCGGCCATCCGGGTGCGGTTGTACAACTGGCAGCCCGAGGTGGCGCTGGATGCCTCGTTTTGGCACCTGCGGCTCGCGCAGGCCATTGCTTTGCGCCGCGACCGATTGCAGTGGTGGGGGCCGCAGACGGGGTGCCGTTTGGTCTTCAGTGAGGCCGATGGACTGTCGGGGCTGATTGTCGACCGCTATGGAGACTGGCTGCTGCTGCAGTGCACCAGTCTGGCGCTGTATCACCGTCGCGACTTGCTGGTGGAGCAGCTACGGGAACTGGTGCAGCCGCGGGGCATCTGGCTGCGGACCGAGAAGGGAATTCGAGAAGCCGAGGGATTGGAAACGGCCGATCAGTTGCTGTGGGGGGAGCCACCCCCGAGGCCGTTGTGGATCACGGAGAACGCGTTGAATTTCGCCGTCGACGTGGTCGAAGGGCAAAAAACCGGGTTCTTTCTCGACCAGCGGATCAACCGTCAGGCGTTTGTGCCTCTGCTGGTTCCCGGGCGACTGCTCGATGTCTGCTGTTTCTCGGGGGGGTTTGCGCTGAATGCCGCCCGCGATCCGCGGATTACCCAGGTGGTGGGGGTCGATGTCTCGGCTTCGGCTCTCGAGTTCGCCCGCCGGAACGCCGCCGAAAACCAGTTGTCCGACCGCATCGAGTTCCGCAAGGGAGACGCCTTCAAGA
>JBKCTR010000169.1:0-5889 GCA_046318755.1 Planctomycetaceae bacterium | reverse complement strand
TCGAGTGCGGGGAGTTCACGCGGATTGATGAAGGGCATGGCGGAACAGCTCGAAGGGAACGGGGCGAGAGGGGTGGATCCGTCGGAGGCCGGTGGGGTTCCGGCAGGTGCTGCAGGGGATGGGCTTCAACGCAAATCGGCCGACTGCACGCAGAGCCGACGGAGCCGGTCGGGATGCGGTTCGGGACTCGCTTCCGCAACCACTCCCGGGGTCCCGTCGGACAGGCGGATCAACTCCAGCGGACGCTCGCAGAGATCCTCGTGGTAGAACCGCGAACTCGGAAAGATGTCGGCCGGGTAGGTGAAGTTGTCGAGCATCGCCAGCGAAACACACAGCGACGCCCCCAGGGCACTTTCCAACATCCCGCCGACCCAGCAGGGAATGCCCGCCTCGGCACACATCCGGTGGATCTCGTTGGAGTTGGTCAATCCCCACACCCGGCCAGGCTTGATGGTCACCCACTGGCAGCTCTGCTGGGCAAGCGCCTGCCGGGCCCCATCGGCCTCCGACGGATCCACCCCTCTCGCCCCGTTCCCTTCGAGCTGTTCCTCCATGCCCTTCATCAATCCGCGTGAACTCCCCGCACTCGAAATTCTGCCCGGTTGCCGGACCCGCATTCCGTACGGACAGAACCTGATGCTGTCATACCTGGAGATCGACGAGGGAGCCGAGGTGCCGCTGCACAGTCATCCGCACGAGCAGGGGGGCATGCTGGTGGAAGGCCGGATGGAGCTGACGATTGGCGATGAGACCCGCATCTGCGAGGCGGGTTCGCTGTTCCTCATTCCCCCGAATGTGCCGCACCGTGCCCGGTCCGTGGGTGGCCCGGCCCTCGTCCTCGACGTCTTCAGCCCCGTGCGCGAAGACTACGCCGAGTGGTACAACAAGTACATTCCCAAACAGACGACTCAGTCCCCGTCAGATTCTTGATTGTTGGTGGAGAGTGAATCCAGATCCCACTCCCACCAAAAAATAACGCACCCCACAACACTTTCCGGGGAAGATGTGTGGGGTGCGCCTGAGACAGGAGATTGGTCCACGGGTGATGAAGTCCCTACCTCCCGTCAGTTTGACAAATGGGTTGGAAGACCCGAAAGCAACCGGGTGGAGTTATTTGGGTTTCCGGCGTGATTTCCACAGCAGGCCCAGTCCGGCGATAGACATCAGCATCCAGGTTCCGGGTTCCGGAACCGCCGTCAGTTCAATCAACCGATCATCACCACTGGTGGGATGCTGAACATTCACGAAGGCCCGTCGGCTGTTGAACATGTCGAAATACAGACCCGTCGGTTCCGCACCCAAGGTCGACATCGAAGCCCACCGAGCCATGGACTCCGCGACACCGTCACGATTGGCGTCGCGTCCAAACCAGATGTCGGCCAATCCCCCGGGCTGATCCTCGATGACGTAGATGTTGCCCCGCGCGTCGATCGCGAGATTATCAGGGCTGGTCAATGCGTTTCCGACGGGCAGACCGGTCGCCTCGTCGATCGTCGACCGACTGAGGAAACGGGAAATGGTGTTGGTCGACAGATTGAGCGAGAACACATCATTGGTTGTTGTGGCCGCGACGTAGAGTATCTGATTGCCATTGGCGAGCGTCTGGATCTCAAGATCTTCAGGACGCTGATAGTCGGTCCCTTTGAAGGCCGACAGGTTGGTGGTGAACCGCCCATCCGCACTGGTGACTCCATTCGGATCTGTATAATTGATTCCACCCGACAGGGCCGCCCCGGTGTTGTCTGTAAACGCCACCCAGTTGTAGGCTCCGGTGGCATTGGGGGTCGTACCGTCGCCCACCTGCAAGACGTAGTTGACACCCGCATCGAAATAGGTCGCCCCGTTGTTGGGCGTGGCGGAGACATACTTGTAGATGCTGCCACCGTTCAGCTCATCGATGTAGTAGAGACTGTTGTCCTTGTCGAAGGCGAGCCCCTCATGCGACACGCGGGGAATGATGTTGCGGTGCACGAGATTGGTGCTGCCGAGGTCGGCCAGTGGATTGGTCAACTCGAACAATCGGCCATAGACGCTGTTCGTGCCGGTGCTCCCCCGCCACGATTCCTCGGCAGTCAGGTAGGTTCCCCAGGGAGTCCACCGAGAGGCGTCAAACGCCACATGCGAATTCAACGCAGGACTGGCGGCAGGACTGGCCCAGATGGTGTTGGTCGTTCCGGTCTGCAGGTCGGTGCGATGAATGCCAGCCTGGCTGGTTTCAAACACACTGAACAGATACCGACCCGCATCCACACCGGTCGCGTTGGGGGCAATCATGTCCCAGGCGCCGGAATCAAACTGCCCGTTTGCCAGCTTGGCTTGTCGATTGGCAAGCGATCGCTGCCGAAACAGCGGATTACTCAACTGCAGTGGGGCGGACTCCGGCAGCGAGCCGGCGGCGACGTTCGTCGGCAGCGGGGTGAAATCCCAGAACTCAGCCGCGAACAAAGGGCTGGCGGAAAAACCACACATGGCCATGGACATCAACAGACGCTTCATCGGCAAGTACTTTCTCGACGGAAAACATACGATGCGGTTCCAGATTGGCCGCCAGCCAAGGCAGCGCTGGCCGACAAACATGGAAGCGTGACCTTTCCCAACGCCAAGTCCAAGCGGGGTACCAGAGACGGCGCGGAGAACGCACTCGTGTGGCCGAGACACCTCAGACCTGCCACGAACATCACTTCGGGCCTACAGATATCGCTCAAAAATGAACGTTGTTTGGTGTAAAAATGAAGTTTTGCTTTTGCACTCATGAACGATTTGCCTGAATTGCATTCAAGAAGAACAAGTAGGCTTTTTCAGTGTCTGCCACATTTCCATACTCCCCAACCATGGCTGGAGTCATCAATGACGATCAATTGTGCCCAGCATCGAAAGACTCGCCCTGCAACGCCCGCCTGGAGAAGCCCCCACCCTGATTTCGAATATAAATGGCAGTTGGGAAGCAACCCGTCATGACGAAGTCAAAGGTCGGCAGTAAGTACACGCCCCCGGCCCGCACGCCCCATTTTCGAATTTGTCGAAATACGCGCACGGCAAACGGAACAGCACATGCAATCGGCGGCTCTTTCTTCTCGACAGGTGACCGTCCAGCAACTGGGGACTCAACGGGCCAGTGGGCCCTTCGACCGACAGGCTGACAACCTATCGTACTCCGGGGGCAGCGGCCCTCGGTCTGACGGTCTGACGGGCCTGGGGCGACGCATCTCCGCGCGGCAGGTCCCAGACGTTTATGGTGCGGTCGAAGCCGCAGGTGGCGAGGCGTTGGGCCGTGGGGTCGAAGGCGACGCCGTAAATCGTGTTGCGGTGCGCGGGCTGCGCGAGCACTTCGGTCAGTTGGTCGTTGGCCAGTTTCCAGATCCGGAACACACCGTCCGAACCGCCACTCGCCAACCATTGTCCCTCCTGCGAGGTGGCGAGGCACTTGATGCGGGGCGACCGGCTGTCGAGATCGTGCAGGGCTTCCCCCGTCGCGGACCAAAGGCGAATCTTGCCATCGGCCCCAGCCGAGGCGAAGCGCGTTCCCGACGCGAACCACGCCAACGCCTCCACGGCCGCCGCAGGCCCCGACAGGGTCTGCAGCAACTGCCGCTCGGCGAAGTTCCACACCCGGATCTTCAGATCATCTCCCCCCGAAGCGACCAGGCTGCCATCGGGAGACAGGGCCACCGCCTGTACGGTCCCCTCATGACCGGCCAACACCCCCTGCGGCAGATCGCTGTCGGCACTCCACAGCCGCACCAACTTGTCGAATCCTCCCGAGGCGAGGCGGGGCCCCTTCCGCGCCACGGCCAGACACGTCAGATACTCGGCATGCCCGGGCAAGATCTGCTTCAGCGTTCCATCGGCCAACCAGACCCGCACGGTCTTGTCGAGACTGGCCGAGATCAGCCGGCCATCCGCGAGCCAGCCGACACTGGCCACCCCATCACCGTGCCCCTTCAGAGTCTGCAGCAAGGCTCCGGTGGCGGCATCCCACAACTTCACCTGGTTGTCGAGACTGGCCGACGCGAGGCGGGTTCCGTCGGGAGAGAACGCCACTCCGTAAACACCGTTGTTGTGGGTGCAACTGTATTGGCGAACGGGCGGCATGGCACCAATCGGAAACGCGATGCGGTGGGCAGAAGCGACTGGCCGAAGGTGGGACTAGATCAGTTCGCCAATCGGCTGATGGCGGGTGTGATCGACCAGATACTGCGGCCGACCCGTGAGGTCGTTCACCGTGAGGTGGTTCACATCCAGCCCCAACTGGTGATACAGCGTGGCGAAGACCTCCTGCATGTGGACCGGGCGTTCGCGCGGGACTTCGGCGAACCGGTTGGTCGCCCCAATGACCTGTCCGGTCCGCAAGCCTCCCCCGGTCAGCAGAGCGCAAGCCACCTGCGGCCAGTGATCGCGTCCGCCGTTTTTGTTCACCCGCGGCGTCCGTCCGAATTCTCCCCACACCAATACGGTGCAGTCGCGATCGAGACCACGCTGGTACAGATCGTCGATGAGGGCCGAGAGCCCCTGGTCGAACAGCGGCAAATGGTCGCGGGCATTCTCGAAGTTGGTGCCGTGCGGCCGGCCGTGCCAGTCCCAGCGTCCATACGCCACCGTCACCACGCGGGCTCCCGCCTCGACCAGTCGACGGGCGGCGAGGAAGTAGTCGTTGAGGATCGGGCCGGCATCACCGTATCCGGCCGGTTCCAGCGAACCCCCGGCATACCGGGCACGAATGGCCGGGTCTTCACGGTCGAGATCGAGCGCATCGACCAGGGCACTGGAGGTGAGAATGCCGAACGCCTGCTCGTAGTACGCGGCCGCCCCGGCCAGGGCTCCCGCATCGGCCTGTCGTTTCAGTCCGTCGATCTGGTCGAGCAGCGTCTGCCGGGCCGAGAGCCCCTGTTTGCTGACCCCCTTCAACTCCAGCGTTGCCTGATCGGCATTGGGGGCGAACGGGGCATGGGCCTGGCCACAGGAACCGGCTGGTCCCGGATCGGCCCACGTCGAGGTCCTCATCCGTGGAGCGAGACTGATGAACGGGGGGACTCCCGCAACCGCCGGGCCCAACAGCTTCGACGCCACCGCCCCCAGCGACGGCCAGCCCCCGGGAGGCTGACGTTCGAAGTTGTTCCCGGTCAGGCATTGAAACGCGGCATGCCGCCCTTCCGACCCGACCAGCGACCGAATGATCGCCAGCTTGTCGGTGCGCTGCGCCAATTCGGGCAGCAGTTCGCACAACTGAATCCCGGGCACGTTGGTGTCGATGGGGCTGAACTCGCCGCGCACTTCGACCGGGGCCTCGGGCTTGAGATCGACCATGTCCTGGTGCGGCGGGCCTCCCGAGAGGAAGACCATGATCACCGACTTCTTTGAACCGCCCGTTCCTGCCCGGGCTTCGAGATCGAGCAATCCGGGGAGCGACAGCCCACCCATCGCCAATCCACCCACCTGCAGAAAAGAGCGGCGCGACAGCCCATCGCACAAGGAGAACTTCGGACCGGCGGCCGTCAGCCCCGACAGGCCGAACCGCGAGAAATTGAGGCGGGGAATCTGCAACATGACACCACCCGAAAACTGGCCAGACGGTCACTTCAGTCCCGTCATGCTACCCGAGGGCCAAGCGTGCAGACAACCAGAATCCCGGACCAACTTCCCGCCAGACTTGCAGACTCGACCGCACAGGGGGCCGGCGACGTGGCGCGGGCCGTCGAGGCACGTTGGCCGGACGGGTCGCGTTCTTGGGTTCCGTGCTGTGCCCACGCCTATGCCAACGGCTGTGTGGGCCCGTCTCTGTGGCCAGTCGCTTCAGGCCGATTGTGGGCCGGGGTTCTGGGCCGGCATGCCGGGCGGGCTGTCACCCGTGGGAGAGGCGCGGGACGGCTTTGCTCAGCGGAGGTTACTGGC
>JBKCTR010000168.1:0-5158 GCA_046318755.1 Planctomycetaceae bacterium | reverse complement strand
TCGGCTCCGTTCCATGGCGGCGATCTGTTCCGCCGCGGCGCGGTGGGCCCGCTCGAAACGGTCATCACGCGACGCGGCGGGAGGACCGCCGGCTGGCTGGTCGGGACGCGAAACCACTGGCAGCAGACGTCCTTCATGCACGGTTCCCCAAACGCCGATGTCTCGAATCTTCAGCGGTGGGCAGGTGACCGGGTTGTCGTCGAGAATCGTGAAATTCGCCAGCTTGCCGGTGACCAAACTCCCCCGCTCCCGCTCCTGCTTCAGGGAATGGGCCGCGTCGAGGGTGACCGCCCGCAGTGCTCCTTCGCGGCTCACCCGCTGGTTCTCCGCCGCAACCCGCCCCGACTGCGTCCGCCGGTTGACTCCGCACCACATCAGGAACAGTGGATCGGCCGGGGCCATCGGCATGTCGGAATGATACGAAAACGAGATCCCGGCCCGCTCCACATCTCCCATCCGCACCATCTCGTCGGCCCGCTGGGGGCCGAGACCGACCTTCCCGTAATTGTCGGCCAGCGAGGTGACGTAATAGGGATTGCCGCTGACCAGGCAGCCCAGCCGGCGAATGCGCTCCACCTGGTCCGGCGCACTGACGGCGAAGTGCACGATCGTGGTCCGGTGATCGAACCGGGGCCGGCGGCGCAGGTTCTTCTCGAGCGTGTTCAGCACCCGGTCGAGCCCCGCGTCCCCATTCACGTGAATGTGGATCTGGTAGTCGGCGTCCCAGTAGATCCGGAACGCCCGCTCAAACACCGGCAGGTCCGACATCCACGCCCCGGCATGCCCATCCAGGTACGGCTCGCGGACCTGCATCAACTGCGAGTAGATCGCTCCGTCGGCAAACAGCTTGACCATCTTCTCGGCCTGACTGGTCATTCCGCCGTACCAGCTTCCGAGCGCCGCCGACTCGGCGAGTACCCGGGCATCATCGGCGTACTTGTCGCACAGCGATTTGCCATCGACCATGAACGACCAGCGGAAGGGCATGCTGGGCTGTGCGAAGACGGCGTTGACCGCGTCTTGCAGCGGCTTGACGAGAATGCCCCCCGGCTCGTTGCCATGGGTGATTCCCTTGGCGTGCAGGTAGTCGCGCGTGATCGCCAGGCCGCGCTGCAGTCGCTCGGGAGTGGCGATCATCGGGGCGATGTGCTTGCCGACGGCGAAGACCCCCTGTTCCCAGAAATGCCCCTCGGCGAAATTGGCCTGTTCGCGCTCGGAGGGGGACCAGCCCGACACCAGCTCCTCGGTGACCCCCGCGGCCCGCAGTGCGGCGCTGTTCAGAAACACCTCGTGGCACGACCGGCCCCAGACCAGGATCGGGCGCTGGTTGCTGATGGCGTCGAGTTCGGCCCGGGTCAGCTTGCCGAAGAAGCTCTCGTGATAACCCCAGGTCACCAACGGTTCGGCCTGGTTCGCCAGGCGTCGCTCGGCCGCGGTCAACCGGGCGACAAAGTCGGGTTTGTTCCGGACGGCGGGGATGGTTCCGGTCGGCAGCACCCAGTCTTCGATGGAGAGGATCTCGGACGCGAGGGTGAGGGCCGAGAGCACGGGATGGTCGTGCTGCGAGATGAATCCGGGAACGATGACCTTGTCGCGGAAGGTGTGGTCGACGCGGAACGGTTGATCGGCCGCCATCTCGCGCAGTTCCGCCAGGGTTCCGGTGGCCAGAATGCGGGAGCCGACGACCGCGATCGCCTCGGCCATGGGGCGGGCGGGATCGAGCGTGACAATTTCCTTTGCCACATACAGGGTGATGGGGGGCAGCGGCTCGCCGGAGAGCTGTCCCGCCAACTGTTGCAGCGAGGGGGATTGAGCCCCGGCCCGAGGGGCGGTGAGCAGGCCGATCGCGAGGATCAGGCCGAGGCGCGGTGCGAACCTGGAGTGCATGATGATCTTTCGCAAGTCGAGTGGACCGGGGGGCTGAGTGCCGCCAGAGGGTGAGATGCCGGGCGAGAGATACGGGGTCGCCGACGCCCGGCTTCACCAGTGCATCACAAAACCGCCGTCGACGTTGATGGTCTGGCCGGTGACCTGGCGAGCGCGGTCGGACGAGAGGAACACAACCATGTCGGCGATGTCTTCGGGGGTTTGCCAGCGCCCCAGGGGGACCACCGACTTCACCTTGTCTCCCGCCCAGTCTTCGTACGAGCGGCGTTTGTCGGCCGGTTGCTGCTCGTTCCACGCCTGCCAGACGGAACGATTCAACGGGGTCTGCACCATCCCCGGGCAAACGGTGTTGACGCGAATCGCGTGCGGCGCCAGGTCTTTCGCCAGGCACTGGGCGAAGTTGATGTTGGCCGCCTTGGCCGCGCTGTAGGGAGGATCGGTCTGGCTGCCAATCTGACCGGCGACCGAGGCGAGGAAGACCAGGGTGCCGGTGCGGCGGGGAATCATCGTCGGGGCGACGGCATGGGCGACATGCACCATCCCCATGATGTTCACCTCGAGCGACGAGCGCCAGTCGGCCGGCTGGAGGTTGGTGAAAGGGAAGCCGAATTTTCCACTGCCAATCGCGGCGGCGTGCACGAGGTGGTCGCAGGGGCCGACCGCCTGGGCACTGGTCTCAGTCGCCTGCCGAACCGCTGCTTCGTTGGTGATGTCGACGACGACCCCCACGGTGGAGACACCCGTCTCGCGCGCCAACTGGGCGGCGGTCTCGACCACGCTGGGGTTCCGGTCCCACAGCACCACCCGCGCCCCTTCCTCGGCAAACCGCCGGGCAATGGCCAACCCAATCCCACTCCCCCCCCCAGTCACCACCGCCACCCGTCCCGCCAGTCGCAAATCCATCGTCGCACACCTCGCCGAGAAAGCACCTGTTGAATCGGGGCAGTGTAAGCGGGCGAGGGGGGTTTGCCGAGGGTTCGGGCGCACGTCACGATCGCGCGATGGGATCATGAAGAGGGATCGCGGGGTACCCGTCGCCCAGCAGCAGCGGGAGGGCTGCGGCGGGTGACAGACGGTTATGGCATCGGCTGTCTGGTTGGGATCACTTGGGCGCTGCGGTGCGACGTGGCACGCTGGTCCGCGGTCGTGCCCGGCAGTCGGGTGCGGTGTGGTGTGCCGCGGGCCGCGCACGGGTCTGCCGGTCGAGCCTCGGGTGGGGAATTGCTGCGCCCTGAACGAGGTGACCGCCGACGGCATTTTCATGGAGATTTTATCGCTCGGTTGGAGGGAGGCCTGTCTCAGGAATTCACAGGTTGTGAGGTACTCGACAGTGCGGGTGCCATCATGTCTAATCAAAATCTGACGCGGCTGTGAAGACCATGGGCCTCACGACTGGGGAGTCTTGGGTGCGCTTGAATTTGATTCCAGATTCCGGTGGTGCTTCGACGAGTTCGGTCGATATTTCCGGCCAGTTGGGTGCCAAAAGCCGCCAATTCTTTTTGAAAATGCTGGATTGGCTCTTGAGATCGGGCGGCGCGTCATTTCAGGTTGATTATCGCATTGCCCCCTCGCTCACGACTCGCAGCGAGTGTGAGTTGTTGGGGCTCTCAGCGCCGAGGTTTGCAATCCGGGCTTATGTGACGGATCGGACCAGTGGCGTCCCCCATCCGGTCTTCTTCAATCTGCGCCGCCTGCGGTGGTTGGCGAATGCCATTGGGCAGACGCATGGGCACAATCCAGCCGATGTCCATGAGCATGCCGTCGTGGCCGATGCGCTGTTGGGCGAACTGCCGCGGCGGACCGATGGGTTTCTGGTATTGAGCTGCGATCTCGGGCGGGCGTATGGAGAAGAAGAGACGGTCTCTCGCGGAACACCGTTCATGCAGCATGTGGAGATTGGCGGAGGAATGTGCGCCCAGGCCTGCCTGCAGATGGCAATCTGCCTGCAGCGGAAACATGCCGTGCTGATTCCCAGCGTGGCCGAATTGACGGCACTCGCCGAGAAAGGCAATCCACAGGGTCAGATTGGGCAGGGTGAGATTCACTTGAAGGGGCTGAGGCCCCACCAGATTGTCGAGGTTCTCTGCAATCCCAACATCGGGCTGCGGGGCTGCATCGAGTCGGCTGGTTGGGATGCCGGGAATCCTGACTACAAGATGGGAGGAACACCCTGGCTGTCGTTCCTGTTGTCGACCTACCTCGAATCCCAGGTGCCGGTGATGGCCCTGGTCAAGCTTGCCCGATTGGCGGGCATCGAGGGAACCGAGGCCGGTAAGCCGAACGCGATCTACACGACAAACAAGTTGCCCTTCCAGCCGCGAATGTCTGCCGAGACATCGGTGAGTGATCACGCCGTTTTGCTGGTTGGCTTTCGCAAAGGGAAGGCCGATCATGAGTTTCTGATCAATGATCCCGCGATGTTTCCGTTTCTTCATGGCACCGGAAGACAATTGCTGGACAGCCGTAACATCGTCCGTGAGAACTTGCAGTTTATTCCGGTATTGCCCTCGGGAGTCCGGTTGAGTCTGGTGGGCACCACTCCACCGGAGAGGGGCGATGCGCGTCATGACACTCTTCTGGGTTCGGTTCTCTGGATCGCCCAGTTGCTGCAGCGGCCACGTCCTGGATTGAAATCGCAGGCGACTTCGGGATTTGGCAATCTGCCCGTGGTTCCCGATGGCTGGCACTGGCCCGGTCAGTTTCGTTTGGTGGACTGGCAACAACCGGAAGGCGAATTGTTGGACTGCCTGATGTCACTGTTCGAGGTCTCCTCGGTCGAAAGCCGACGACGTCTGGCTTCGCAGTTGGTGCGTGAGATGCGACTTGAGCCGGCGCATCAGTCGGGGCGCTGGAAGTGGTTCCAATCGATTGGTCCTGCAACGCGACCCCTGGCAGGGGAGACGGGTCAGTTGTGGGTGTGGAATGCGGAGTCTGTGTTGCCCCCGCCCCCGACCTCTCTTCTGAGAAGTGTGTATTCCACTTTGGAGGGGGTGTATGAGCGGGCTTCGGGTTGTTTTCGCCAGTTTCCTCGACCCTGGCCAAAGGGGGACATCCGATGAGACTCTCGGTGATGACTTCGTTCAGCACCTTTGGGGTGTTCCACAGCGAAACGCGGACGTTGCTGGAGGCGTGTGATCGCACCTATCAGCGACTGCGCAGTGACATGTCTGGGGCGTCTTCGAGTCATCTCCCGGCCAGATTGCCAGTCGAGATCTATCTGGCGATGGAGCCCGATCTGCAGCATATTGCGAGGATTCTTGGACAGGACGTG
>JBKCTR010000167.1:0-8754 GCA_046318755.1 Planctomycetaceae bacterium | reverse complement strand
CGCAGGTCCTTGTTGGACTGATCCTGCTTGAACTCACGCCAGACTTCGGCGATGTCGCGTTCGACCTTCGTGACCATTGATTCCTCCATGATGTCCGGCAGTTGCAGCGAAGGGATCCCGGGATGACGGGGCCGCTCCAGGTTTCAGAAGGTCGCATCCTGCGGCCCTGATCGAAACCATCCACCGGAAGTGTTATCGGTCGTTGAACTCGGGAAGTTGAGAGAATCCTGCCCAACCGGAAAAGTCTTCCAATGGAAAATTCGTCCAGGGGCCGGAACGGGGGGGGGTGGGGTGTCACACCACAGAGGGTGCGACGGAGGGAACGTGCGGCGAGGGGAAAGAGAGAGAGGAGGGAGAGTGGATGTCGGCCTGCACCGTGGATGCCAACCGCAGGGCGATCTGGTCGATCGCCCGGGCGGCCCTGGCGCGGGACGGCGTGGTTCCCGGCGGAGCGGGAGTGAGAACCGCCTGGGAGGCGGCTTGGTCGAAGGGGATGTAGCCCACGCCGGTCACCACAGTTCCCCCGTGATTCCGGGCACCCGATTGGATGCGTGCCAGAATCCCGTGGGCCTGCTCGGGCGAGTCGGCCTGATTGATGATCAACCGCAGAGAGTGCTGCCGGGTGCCGCCCGGCAGCCGTTGCAGCAAGGCGAGTGTCTCGGGGACCACCTGGGGCTCGGGAGTAGCCACCAGGCAGAGGGCATCGGTCCGCTGTGCCAACTTCCAGCGAGGCCAGGCGTTGTCTCCCAGAAAGCCCGATCCCGCGTCGATCACCAGAAAGTCACACTGCGCTTCCAGGTCGAGCAGTTGTTCCAGGAAGGCCGTCCGACGGTGGCGGGAGCATTCGGCCACGTGCACGAGGGACTGCGCCCCGGCGATCGACCTCAAGCCCTCCGGACCCCGCTGGACGATCTCGGACAACGTCCGGTGACCGGCCAAGACGTCGGCCAACTGGCCCACTGCGGGCTTCGTCCCGGGAGCGATTCCATCGCTGGTTCCTTCTTCCAGCAGGCAGACCGCATGCCCCTGGCGACACAGCGCGAGGGACAGGTGGCGCGCCAGAAAACTGGTTCCGGCACCGGACTGTCCGCTGGCCAATGCCACCGAGCGGCAACGGCGCAAGTCGACAGCGGGACCGGCCACCGGCTCCTGGCGGGTGCCGGTGTTCCAAGGGGTAGGGAATTCTCCCAGAGTGTCTCGGGAGAGCAGTTCGGAAATCATTCAGGAGCTCGAAACGGGTCGGAAAGAAGTTCATCACGCAACACCAGGCGCGCCAGCCGCCGGGCGTTCGCATGTTCCAGGTCATCAGGGATCTGCGATCCCAGGCTGAGATAGCTGATCGGCAGGCCCAACTCGCGGGCCAGCGAAGGGATCACCCCCAAGACTGGCAGTTCATCCAGCTTGGTGAGCAGCAGTCGGTTGGCCCCCAGGTCGAGGAACGGCCGCGTCAGCTCGCGCGTCGCACGCGATGACCCCGAGGGAGACAGCACCAGGTGAATCTCGTGGGGCTGGGCGACATCGAGCTGGTCACGCAATGCGTGCCAGTGGGGGGGATGTCGGGGATTGCGGCCGGCGGTGTCGAGCAACACGACCTCGGCGGATGCACAATCCCGCAGGGCCTGTTCCAATTCCGTGGTGGTCCGTACGGTGTCGTGTGGAATCTCGGACAGGCCGCTCTGCTCGGCCGCCGAAGGCCCGTGTCCCATCCCAATCGCCGCCAGCGAGAGGACCGCGACCGGGCACCCCGTCGCATGCAGGTTGGCCGCCAGTTTGGCCAGTGTGGTGGTCTTGCCAGCCCCACTGGGACCGACCAGCGCGATGACTGTCCGTTCCCCCCGGCGCACTCCCATCGGAGGTGCACACAAGAGCCGGTCTTGAAGTGCCGTCCGCAGCAACGGCAGCGCCCGTTCGAAGCCGATCGGCTCGGGGAACCGGCTATGCACCGCCTCCTCGAGGGCGACAACCAACTCGTCTTCCATGCCGAGCAACTGCAATTGGCGACGCAGATCGGAGTTGGCGAGGTCGGGCCCAGCCGAGGTGCGCGCGCCCGACAAGGCGGCCAGACGCTGCTGCAACTCGGCCAACTGAAGCTCCAATTGGGCCTGGCGATCGCTGACTGGTGCCGCGGTTGATGCGGGAGCCACGGTGTGCGAGGCGCCGCGCCCTGGTCTCAACGCGGGAGGAGCCGGGCTGATCTCGGAGATTGGTGTGGGGGACGTGCCGGGGACTGGCGGGAGGGGGAGAGCCCGTGGCCGCGCGCCGAAGGCGGGCAGAACCGATCCTCCGCCCCCCAGATTCGACCCCGGTACCATTCCGTTTGGAGCGGGGGTGGTGTGCTCGACTTCGTAGGTCGCGTTGATGCCGGGTAACGGAGTTCGCCAGAGAAACCGCGTGGGGGCCTGGGCGTCCAGTGTGGCGGTGACACAAACCTGCCGGGCCTGGCGACGCCAGAATTGCCATTTCTGCGGCCGGAGCTCGCGGGTTTCCAGGATCAGTGCCTCCGGACCCAATTCCCGCCGGACCATCTCCAGCGCCAAGGGCAGGCTGGGCGCGGTGAAGGTCTTGACGGGAGTGGAACGCGAACCGGCTGGCATGCGAGATCGAACGAGGAAGAGTGGGGTTGGCGGGGATGAAGGGAAGGAGACGACCGGGACGAGACAGGACTCAAGAGTTCAACAGGGGGGACACACGCTCGGAGGTTTCCAACTCGAGCTCGACCTGTCCGCACGACTCGACACCGGTTTCTCGGGTGATCTCGGCGGTGGACAGAATCACAAGCGCGGGGAGTGTCGACTCGGTCAGTTCCTTCAGTGGGGCCCGCAGTTCCGAGGTGGTCAGCACCACGGCGGGGCGTTCCGACTGGGTCAGTCCATCCGCTTGGGCGGCGAGGGCCGAGAGCAACTGTTCGACCAGGCGGGGTGGCAAGCGCACCTCCAGTCCCTGATCGCTGGGGCGCAGGCCCCGAATCAGACTGGCTTCGAGTCCCGCTTCGAGGGTGATGACTTTCATCAGTCGCTGTTCATCGCGGTGTTGTTGGCAGATCGTGCGGGCCAGTGCCTGCCGGACCCGCTCGGTCTGACGCCACACCTCTTCCCCCCGACCGGCGCAGTCGCCCAACACTTCCAGGATGGTCTCGAGATTGCGGATGGGAATGCGCTCGTGCAGCAGACGGCACAACACCTGGTGCAGGTGCCCGGCACTCACGACCGAGGGGACCAGTTCCTCCACCAGCCGCGGAGCCCGTTGCTTGAGTGCTTCGAGCAACTGGTACACCTGTTGCCGCGAAAGCAGCTCGGCACAATGGCCCCGCACCACATCGGCGAAATGCAGCGCGACGACTCCTGCGGCGTCGAGAGTGCGGTAACCCAGCACCTCGGCACGATCGCGCTGCGAGGGCTCAATCCAGACGCCGGGCCGACCCTCGACTGGATCGAAGGTGGCCACCCCCGGGAGGGGTGCCAGAACCGCGGAAGTCTCGATGGCCAGGATTCCGGCGGGGTGAACTTCACCCCAGGCGACAGGCACGTCGTGAATGCGGATCTGATAGCGGCGGGCATCGAGCCGCAGGTTGTCTTTCATCTTCACCCGGGGCAGCAGGGTCCCCATTTCCTGGGCGAAGTCTCCGCGAACCCGGGAAATGCGGTCGGGCAGGTCGCCCCCTTGGGCCGGGTCGATGAGGGGAATGAGTCCGAACCCCAGTTCGAGTTCCAGAGGTTCCACGAAGAGCCGGTCTTCGGGCCCGGTCTGTCGGGTGGGGGTTGGCCCCGGGGACGCGGCCGCGTGAGGCCCAGACGCACCCACTGCGGCCAGCGCGGGCTCCGCCGCTGGTTGAGCCAGTCGCCAGGCCATCAGACCGAGCCCTCCCGCCAGGGTCAGCAGCGGCAGGCGGGGCAATCCGGTGAACGACAATCCCACCAGCAGCACGGCGGCGGCAATGAGCGCCTCGGGCTTTACGAACAACTGCTCCACAATCTGACCGGGCAGATCGGAGTCGCTGGAATTGCGCGTGGTCAGCAGGCCGGCGGCCAGCGAGATGAGAAAGGCCGGCAGTTGGGTGACCAGCCCGTCACCAATGGTGAGCTTTGTGAACAACTCCGCCGCATCGACGACGGGCAGGCCATTCTCGATGACTCCCATGTACATCCCGCCGACAATGTTGATGGCGGTGATGGCGAGGCCTGCCAGGGCGTCGCCCCGCACGAACTTGCCAGCCCCATCCATTGCTCCGTAGAAGTCGGCCTGCAGGGTCAGTTGCTCCCGGCGTTGGCGGGCCGCGTCGGGGGTGATGGCCCCCGCCTGCAGATCGGCATCGATCGCCATCTGTCGTCCGGGCAACCCATCGAGGGCGAATCGGGCGGCCACTTCGCTGATGCGTGACGCCCCTTGGTTGATCACCAGGAACTGGACAATCAGCAGGATCAGGAACAGGATCAGCCCCACCGCCAACTGGCCACCGGCGACAAACTCGCCAAACATCAGAATCACCTGGCCAGCCGCCGTGGGACCTTCCACCGCGGCCTGGGTCAGAATCAAGCGCGTCGATGCAATGTTCAAGACCAGCCGCATCAGCGTCGTACCCAGCAAAATGGTGGGAAACGCACTGAAGTCGAGCGGCCGGCGGACATACAGAGTGGTCAGCAGAATCACCACGGCGGTGGTGATATTCGCGGCCAGAAACAGATCGAGCAGCCCGGGGGGCAGTGGAACGACCACAACCACCACGGCGAGGATCAACAACACCGGCACCAACAGCCCGCGATGGGCCGGAGTGGTCGCAGTGCGCAGCGGATCGATGGCCGCAGAAGGCATCCATGCCTCCGCCGGTGTGAAAACCGGGGCGAACGGGAGTGGAACAGGACGGGTGAGTGAGAGAGAGGACTGTGCGAGGACCAATCGCGGACGCTCAAGCGTCTCCCCGGGGAGGGGAGCGACAGGAGAGTCGTGTGGCAGGCGATGGTCCCGTCACAGACAGGGGAGCGGGGTGATATTCGAAGCGGACGGGCGTGTCCAGATCGATTGCGAAAACTTGAGCGAAAAAACGTTCTGCCCTGAATTTTTTGCGAACTGATTTGGGGATTCAAGAAAGCTGGGAGAACCCGGCGGCAACCTCGGCGATCACCGGAGAAACCGGGTGATTGCGGCAATTGGGGAGATCTCTCCAAGGGAGGCGACCTGGGAAGGGATCGTGTTGACCCCAACCACCCGCTGGACTGGTGCCGTCGGTGAGGACGCCTGTGGCTTCCTGTCCTGTTCAGCACCGATTTTCAAACGTCCTAATCCATCTATGCGTCGATGAGCACCGCCGGCGTCAACGCGGACCAGTCGACAGGGCCCGCAAACTTCGGCCGCAAACTTCTGGCGCAACTTCGCTGTGGATCGCGGGGTCTGGATCGAGTAGCCAGGCTGCCACCGGCAGTCAAACCACACATTCCCCACCCCCCATAAAAAAGCCAGGCACTCCGGGGTCACCTGACCGCCGGAGTGCCTGGTCCATCCGCCACAGATGGTGCCTCGTCACGGGCGACACTCCCGTGCCAGGGCCTTTCCTTGCCTCAAATCTCTTGATGTGTTTCCAGGGTGCCAGGGCCAGGTTCACCCGTCACACGGTGTGACTGGGGGGGGGCGTCCTGTTGGCCTGTCCGCTCTCGACCCCCTGCCGAACCAGGCCGCATTCGGAAGGGAGGTGTTCGCTGTGTTTCCGGCCGGTCAGGGTTTCGCCTTGGGAGCCACCACTTTGGCGATCACCCGACAGGCAACCGGTTCGGACTGTCCCTCAATCTGCACCTCGATCATCTCGTCCACCGAGCCCTCGGTGGCCGGGGCCGTCAGCGACAGTGGGACGATCTGGATCGCTTTCGCCTCAGCCGGCAGTTTGGCCCCGATCCGCTCCCCCAGGTTGGAGTTGCGAACCCCGGTGACCGCGAACGGTTTCCGACCGCGGATCACCACGTTCTTGGACCCCTGCGCTCCCGGAGCCAGGGTTCCAAAGTCGACCACGGAGGGATTGATGGTGAAATCACTCTCCACGCGGCCATCGACCAGCACGGGAATCTGCGGATTGGCGGCATCATCGGTGATCAGTGTCAACTGCTCACGCAAGGCTCCCACGGGTGCCTCGGACTTCAGGTTGACTTCCAGTTCATAGTTCACCCGGTTGTTCGCCCTCGCCGTCTCCTTCAACGCCACGTCCAGGTGGGGGCTCTTGTTGATCACCTCGCGAATTTTCCAGTCTTCACGGCCCGCATAGGCGATCGCCACCTTGCGGCTGGCCCCCGTTCCCCTCGGCACCGACTGAAAGTCGACTCCCCCTGGATTCAGCACCACATCGGTGCGAATGTAGGCCTGAATGGGGATGCGGACCTCGGCAAACAACGGCTTGTCGAACACCACCACCACGCTCGAGGTCTTGAGGTTGGTGAACTTGCGGGTGTCCATCGTGATTTCGATCTCGGCCTTTTCCCGACTGGCCAGAGTCTCCTTCGAGGGACGGACCGCCGTGCAGCCACACGTGGTGGTGATCTGCTGGATGTGCACTTCTTCCTGGTACAGATTGGTGATCTCGATGCGGTGCTTGGCATCCGCACCGCGGGCGACCACGCCAAAGTCGTGTTCCAGGGCGCTGAACATCTTGTCGGCCCAGGGATAACGCGGCTTCGCCACGGGAGCCTGTTGGGCGAAACTCGCCCGGGTCATGCACAGCGTCACCATCAGGAAGATGGCGGGAAGAGAAGTGCGTGTCATGCGCGGACAATCTCACAACCGAAGGAACTCTGGCATCCCTCGCGAGACATCTGTCTCGAACTCCGAACAGCGTCTGGCCGTCTCGGCGGGATGGTGGTCGATCTCTGACTGACGGGAGGCTCAGTCAACCCCCGTCAATTCGAGTCTAGCTGATCGGGGGCGCGCGGAAGTCGCACGTTGAAAAAATGCCAAGATTCCGGTACTCGACTCTGCCGATCCTGCCTGAAGATCGCGGCGGGAAAGCTGTACCTGCCCTACCGGGTGCAAGGGGGCCGCCGACCTGCTCTGGGATCACAATTTTCGCAGAGAGACTGGCTCTGGCCGCCGTGGTGGGCGATTCCGGGACCCGGTATTCCACGCCTTCAATCGGCGGCCGGGTTCTCGGGAACAGCGGGGGGGGGAACCGGCACAGGACGCTGATACGTGGCAGTCTGCACCCACACCACCGCAATCACAATTCCCACCAGGGCCACCACCTGGCGGGCCGAGATCTCCTCGGCATCCCACCAGCCCCACAACAGTGCTCCAATGGGCACCAGATTGGTCGACATCCCGGCAAACAGGGGCCCTTCCAGCTGGATCATGGTGTTGAACCAATAAGTCGCCAGACCGGTTCCCACGGTCCCCAACAGCCCCAGACAGGCCACCGCCAGCCACCAGTCGCGCGGGGAATCACACTCCGGATTGACCTGTGTGAGCGAGAGGGGGAACAAGATGGCCGAGGTGACCAGCATGATCAGAAAGGTCATGCCGAGCGACCCGGTCTGCACCAGGTGACGTCGAATGACGAGGTTGGCCGCCGAATAGCAGGCGGGAACCGAACAGGCCAACAACAGGTCCGACAGAGGGATGGCGCGTCGCAGACCATCGACCAGCAGCACCCCCAGGCAGATGAAGGCGGTGCAGACCCCCACCAGTTGTCGCGACGAGGGATAGACCCCCAGAAAGACCGCCGAAAAGATCAGCGTGATCAGCGGCACGAGACTGACTGTCAGCGCGACGAATGCACTCCCTTGCCGGGCGACAATTTCGGGTTGAATCGCATAAGGCCAGCCGCACCCCAGCAGGCAGACCACCCCCAGCCAGCGGGCCTGACGGAGGGTCAACCGTGGCCACTCCCGTCGACGCCAGCACAAAAACGCCAGGACGAGACCGCCTCCCAACACCCGCCACGCCGCCACGGTGATGGGATGAAAACCGACCACGGCCTTCTTCATCAGCAGGAAGCTGACGCTCCAGACAAGGCAGCAGCCGACGAACAACAGGTAGGGCATCGAGGATCCGCAACGCCAAAGGGAACCGTCGGTCGCCTAGACCGACGGTTCCCTGTTGTAGAGAGTTGCGTGCGGGAAGAGAACCGCGCGAGGGGCTACTTCCGCGGGCGCGAGGCCTGGGCCAGGATGATGGGTTCCAGGGCAGGACCCGCCGAGTCTTTCTTCTTGCGGGCGACCCATTCTCCCTGGGGACGAGTCGCGGGCTTGCGGGCGGCCACCCAGACTCCCTTGGGCCGGTCCGACTCGCGAACCGGCGCCTGGGCCACTTCATCTTCGGTGAACGACTGCAGGCGCGACGGTTTCCGGGCGGGAGCCCGGCCCTGATCTTGTTTTCCCTTCGAACCGTTGATTTGGTCCTCGGTATCGTCGGTGAAGGTCTTGGGACGCTTGTCCGACTTCTCGGCGGGGGCTTTGGTGGAGTCCCGCGGGACGATCGCCGTCTTTTCCCCCAGGTCATCCCCGGCCGGCGTGGGCTGCAGCCCGGCGGAGGCCGTTCCCGCACGGTCGCCCGAGCTCGCGGCCTGGCAGTTATCCACCACGGGGCTCGCGAATGCGTAGGCATTGCCCACCGGGACGGTCTTGAAGACGGTCACCGGTTGGCGGAGTGTGACGTTCTGGCAGACCATGCGCATCTTGGTGACGGCCACCTGGCGGCGCGTGGTGACCGGTACGATCCGAGCCACGGTGCGATTGACCGTTCGTGTGCCACGCACCGCCACTTGCCGCGTCACTGGAATCT
>JBKCTR010000166.1:0-2203 GCA_046318755.1 Planctomycetaceae bacterium | reverse complement strand
GGGGTCACCTGGAACCCGGGGTGAATCTGCCGCGCCCGCCGGGCCGCTGCGTGTCCCGAACCGGCCGGGATTTCGGGCTGCAGACGCAGCACGTCTCCCGACCGCACCCCCGCCTGGGACAGCGTCTCTTCTTCCAGCAGTTGCCGCCCTGTTCCCCGATGATGAAACTTGTAGCTCATCAATTGCCCGTCGGGACTGTGGCGGGGCAGGTTCATGCGGTCGACCAGCACGGCAATCACGCGGGCGACCTCGGCGTCGGCGGGGACCTCCACGGTCTGTCGCTTGTTGCCCGTGGCATCCCAAACTTCAATTTGCAGAGAACTCATTCTTCGCCCACCCGCTCGACAATCCACCATTTGGTCATCCACGTGCCCCGTTTGGTCTCGCCCGCCGTCACACCGCCCCAGGCGGGTTTCCGGAACGCAATCGAACGGCGGGCCGAGATCGCGACCAGCACGTGGTGTCTGGCCACAGATGTTCAGGATGCCAGAGACGGCCCGCGATTGCAAGCAGTCGACCTGGTCCTGTGGCGGGAGATGAAAGACAGATGTGTGGCGCGGCCACCGGTCCGCCACGGGCGAAGCCGGGCGATGGGGAGTTGTTCCCCCGGGAAGTCACCACTACAATCCCGCCGACTTTCCGGGCTGCGCCGGCGATTGCACACGGGTGCAGTGCCAGGGCGTCTTCGCCGTCTCGATGGAATCTCCGCAGGAGTGTGTGTCGATGAGTATCCAGATTGGCCAGCAGGCCCCCCACTTCGAAGTCCAAGCCTATGACCGGACGAAGGACGGGACCGACGGGCAGTTCACCACCGTGAAGCTCTCGGACCTGCACGGCAAGTGGGTCTGCCTCTACTTCTATCCCCTCGATTTCACCTTCGTCTGCCCGACCGAAATTGTGGCCTTCAACAAGGCGGTGGGAGATTTCGAAGACCGCAACTGCGTGCTGCTGACCGCCAGCACCGACAGTGTCTTCTCGCACAAGGGGTGGTGCGACAGCCATGCCGATCTGAAGGGGCTGAAGCACCTGATGCTGGCCGACATGACCGGCAAGCTCTCTGGGGATTACGGCGTGCTCGACGAAGGGAAGGGGATTGCCTACCGCGGCATCTTCCTGATCGACCCCAATGGTGTGCTGCGGTACTCGGCGGTGCATGACCTCAGCGTTGGCCGCAATGTGACCGAGATCCTGCGGGTGCTCGACGCACTGCAGACCGACAAGCTCTGCCCCTGCAACTGGAAGCCGGGCGACAAGACCCTCAACTGAGCGGTCGATCGTCTGAGAAGAAAATCAGGCCTCCGCGGTCTTTCTGGCGACCGCGGGGGCCTGTGTTGTCTGTGCCGTCCCTCCCCGTTCCTGTTCCGTCATCGCCCCCATGTCGCGTCTGCCCCCCATCGCCCAAAGTGCCGCCACCGACAAGGTGGCCCAGACCTACGAACGCCTGCGCGAAATGTTCGAGGGGCAGCCCATTCCCGGGCCGTTCCTGCGCTATGGCCATGTACCGGCGTTCCTGCAAGACACCTACATGAACTTCAAGAAGTTCGTGTGGAGCGAGGGGACGCTCGACGTGCGGTCAAAGACCCTGGTGGCCATTGCCGTGGCGGGAACACTGCGATGCGGCGAGTGGCTCGATGTGCTTTCGGCCCGGGCGAATCAACTGGGACTGCCCGAAGCCCAGGTCTCCGAGGCGTTGGCGGTGGCCGCGTCGTGCCAGATGTACAACGTCTTCTTCAAGTTCCGCGAGCTGTCGGGCAGCGAGCTGTTCAGCGGCATGTCGGTCGGTCTGCGGGCCCACACCTTCGCCGGAACCTCGCTCGAGGCCAAATTGGTGGAGTTGATCAACATCGCCGTCAGCGACATCAACGGCTGCAAACCGTGTACTTCGGGGCATGTCGAGAAGGCCCGGCACCTGGGAGTCTCGGACGAGGCGATGCTGGAGTGCATTCAATGCGCTGCGACCATGGCCGCGGCGTGTGCTTTTGTGAATGCCGCGAACGCCTGAAGGAGACCGGGTCCGGACAGTCTGCCGTGTTGAGCGAGACGGGGGCTGGGGCGATTTGACCCCGTTGGGCAGCGCGGGTTAAAACAGTTGAGACAGGGTTGAGCCCAGACTGCGGCTTGGCCAATTGCAGACCTCTGTTGGCGGGATGAGTGCGCATGGCGTCGGGAACGCAGATTCGGTTTGAAGACCTGAAGCCTGGAC
>JBKCTR010000165.1:0-3345 GCA_046318755.1 Planctomycetaceae bacterium | reverse complement strand
CTCGACTCCTTCGAAGCGGTAACTCCCCGAGGTGGGTCGGTCGAGGCAACCCAGCAGGTTCATCAACGTGGTCTTTCCCGATCCCGACGACCCCATCAGCGCCACGTACTCGCCCGGGTGGATCGTCAGCGAGATTCCCTTGAGGACGGGAACTTCCACTTCCCCCATCTGGTAGGTCTTGGTGATTCCGTCCAGCAGAATCAACGGCTCAGCCGGGGTGACCTCAGCCGGCGACCGATGTGCGTCACTCATGGCCCCCGTCCTCCCGCCTTGGTCCCGCCGGTCGCCGGGCCACCCCCCTGGGTCTTCGGGGCGAACGGGCTGGAGGGACCCGAAGATTCCTTCAAGACATCGGCCACGACCACCGCCAGTCCTTCAGAGAGCCCCTCTCCCTCGATCTCGGTCACCACACCGTCGGTCAGTCCCGTCTTGACCTCGATGGAGCGCAGCGTCTCTCCTTCGCGCACCCAGATCTTGCCCATCGACGGATCACGTCCCGACCCCTTGGGTTTGGCCGTCCCCCCTCCGGACTCCCCCGTTTTCGATCCGCCACTCGCTCCGCCATTGCCGGCTGCGCTCCCCGAGGGGCCGCTACGGGGCTGCCACCGCAGCGCCACATTGGGAACCGTCAGCACATCGCGTCGCGACTCGCGCTCGAACTGCAGGTTGGCTGTCAGATAGGGCAGCAGACGCAACTCACTGTTGTCGGTGGTAACCACCACGGTGTAGGTGACGACGTTCTGCGTCATCGTGGCGTTCAGCCGAATCTGCGAGACCGTGCCGCGGAAGGCTTCGTTGGGACGGGCGTCGACGGTGAACTTCACCACCTGTCCCTCGTAGATCTGGCCGATGTCGGCCTCGTTGACCGATGCCCACACCTGCAGCCGACGCAGGTCTTTGGCGATCAGGAACAGGCTGGGTGCGTTCAGGCTGGCGACCACCGTCTGCCCCACATTCACCCGCCGGTCGATGATCACCCCTTTCACGGGAGAGCGGATGGTGCAGTAGCCGAGGTTGATCTCGGCTTGGTGCAGGCTGGCCTTGGCCTGCTCGAGACTGGCCTCGGCAACCGAGACGGCCGCCCGGGCCGCCTGCCAGTTGGCACGGGCCAAATCGAGGTCGGCTTCCGAAATCGAGTTGCGCTTGTGGAACTCCTGGGCCCGCTTCCACTCGCGCTCGAGTTGCTGCATCCGGATGCCCTGTTGGTCGACGTCGGCCCGGGCCCGGCTGACCGTCGCCTTGGCCTGCTCGACCTGGGCGGCGTACAGGGCGTCATCGATGCGGGCCAGCACTGTCCCCTCTTCGATCTGGCTGCCGTAGTCGATCGATTTGGACGTCTCGCGGGGGTCGTGTCCCAGATCCTGAATCCGGCCCGCCACCTGCGCCCCGACGTCCACCAGTTCCTCGGGTTCGATCGTTCCGGTGGCCGAGACCACCGCCAGCACGTCGCCGCGCTGCACTTCGCCCAAGCGGTACTCGACCGCCGGCCCTGCCGTGCGGTTGGAGAACCACCACCACGCCCCGGCCCCCAGGCCCAACACCAGGGACAGCATCAGCACTCGACGCATGAATTCTCAGTCTCCGGCGTGAACGAAGCGGCAACCATTCACCACTCTTCATAATACCAGTCGATTTTTGGCGACAGAAGCAGTTTCCCTGAGAGCAGGACTCATTTTCGATTTTGCAGACAGTGCCCCCTGCGAAGTCCGGTTGTCTCCGACGATCCGAAGTTCCCAACCTTGCGGTTTGTGCCGCAGGGCGAAACTGGGACGGAAGGCTGACGGAACCGGGGCCGACAGCATGGCGGTTTCAGCCCGGCGGCTTCCGCTCGGATGAAGTCAGCGAACGAGGCTCTGCCGGTTCGCTTGTTTTGGGGACCGTACGAACTCGGAACTTGGGGATGACGGCTGAACGAGACCGAATCGACAGTCTTGTCAGGCAGTCACTGGCGACCGGAGGACTTGCCAAGTTCCAACTGGCGAATTGCACTGTGGAATGGGATGCTGGAGCGGGCTGGCTGGTGGGCCGGCACAATCTCTGGGAGCAGTGTGTGGACGACAGCGCAGAGCGAGCGGCGATTGAGGCGATTTATCGCGAGACGCGATTTCGAATGCCGTCTCCCTGGCAGGGTCAGCCCGAGCGGTTCGCGATCATCACGGCGTACGCCACTACCGGCCAGGTCTGGCCGGCAGAACGGAACCGCGCGCAAGACGCCGCCCTGGAGCGCTGCCTGCGAGAACACGGGCTCGAGCCGCACCGGGTCACTGGGCACTCCCCACGCACCGGACATGCCGAACCCGGCTGGGCCGCCCACCTGTCTCTCGAATCCGCCCGTCAACTGGGCCGCGAGTTCCACCAACATGCCATCTACTACGTCGATGAGCACGACGAGCTGTGGATTGTCGAATGCGCGGAAGCCCAACCGCCCGTTGCGATGGGGCGGTTTACCGAGCGGGTGGATTGGGGCGAATGCTAAACTGCGCAAGGGACCATCGTGAACCAAACGGACCACACCGTTCCGTCTGCGAATCAACCCCTCGTTCCGCACTGTCCCAACGCACGCTGCGCCGCTTCCAAAAAATTCAGCCCGGCCGCTTGCCGGCAGAACCACCGACTTTACCTGTCCCGCCGACTTGCCGCGTGGTCATCCCTGTTTCCGCGTGATGAGTGGCGGCACCGCCGGCAACTTCACCCTCACGTCTCCCGACACTGCAACCTGGTTCCCATTTTGAACGCGAGACCCCCCATGGATCCCCGGACCGTCGAGGCATTGGAAAAGGAAATCGAGCAGGCGATTGTCAAGATTGTCGTGAAGTGGAACCTCAAGCGGTTGCCGCTGTTGCCCGATCAGCGCACATTCCACCTGATGGCCAAGGCGGCAGTCACCGTTTATGAGACGGCCGTGCAGAACTCGGCTCGCCAGCCGTAAGCGGCGAGTGGTGCATTCGCCCAGGTCCGCCGGTTGCCAACCACCACGGCCAGTTGGGGCCTGACTCCCAGTCCCGCGGCTCCCAGAGCTGTGGCCCTACGACGCGTCGTTCTGGCTGTGCCAGCGGCTGGTGGGGTCTCCCTCCGGGGTGCCTTTCCCAAGCCACCGGTTGCGCCTGCAGAGCGCACTTGACCTGCGGGACGGCAGACCAGATAACGGAGTTCCGCCCCGCGCCAGTCCCCCGATGTTGGGGGTGGCCAACTGCGGTCGCGTGGGACCGATGACCTCGGTTCTGGGCCGCCCGATCGTATTGTCGATCGCGTTTTTCCCTGTCTCTCAGCCGGTTCCGCCCACCGCGGTGAGCCGAACGCCGGCCACTTCCCGTTTTGTGTGTCTGCATGCCTGTCGCCCTGATT
>JBKCTR010000164.1:0-7603 GCA_046318755.1 Planctomycetaceae bacterium | reverse complement strand
ACATGCGTGTGGAGATCCTACAGAAGACAATGTCAATTCTAGGGCGGACGACCGGCGAAACCAACGGCGACCGCCTCCCCGGGCCAGCCTCCGGGGCCCAGAGGCTGTCGCGATTCCAACTTGGCAACCAGGGCGGGCTGCACTATGACGTGAAGCGTCTGGCGGGTGAACCGGGCGGTGGCCACTCCCACGGGACGCCGCTGAATTTCCCGGCCGGAGGGCTGATTGGTGGCGGGTCCCTCGGTCGACCGTGGTTGGTCGCGGACGGGTTTGTCGCAGTTGCTTGATTGCAGGAGATACACATGTCGTGGAGCGATTGGTACAATTCGCTGTGGAAGCCGTCGTGGACCCCGGCTCCGCAGACCATCGGCACCATCTGGCAGATTCTGTATCCCGTCATTCTGGGGACCTTTGGGTACGTCTTCACCCAGGCATTCCGGGGGCGAATTCCCCCGGCCGTGGCCATTCCGTTCGCCATCAACCTCGTGGCGAATGTGCTCTTCACCCCGATCCAGTTCGGGCTGCGCAATCTCGATCTCGCGGCCCTGGACATTCTGGTGGTCTGGGGGAGTCTGGTGTGGTTGATGGTCGCCATCTGGCCCCATTTTCGCTGGGTGTCGGTGGCGCAGATTCCGTATCTGATCTGGGTCTCGATCGCGACGGTGCTGCAGATGTCGATCACCTGGCACAACCGGGGGTAACGCGGTCGGTCGGGCTGGGGAAGTCGGACTGGGGCAGGTCGGACTGTGGCAGGTCAGACTGGGGCGGCGGTCGAATTGCCATCGGCGTGGGTCCCCCGATAGACTCGCGGCCGTTGATGCGTTTCTCCCCCCGCCTCCGGAGTGTGCGTGATGTCTCGCCCCGTCCATCGTCGCCGGTTTCTGCAATCTGCCGCGTTCGCGGCCGCCTCGGCCAGTCTCTCGGCCCGCAGTTGGGGACGGGTGCTGGGGGCGAATGAACGTCTGCGCGTCGCCTCGATTGGCACTGGAGGGAAGGGGTGGTCCGACCTGAATGACACCGCTGCCACTCCCAAAGTGCAGGTGGTGGCTTTGTGCGATATTGATGAGTCGAAGGCCCATCTCGGTCAGGCGGCCGAAAAATGGCCCGACGCCAAAACTTATACCGACTGGCGGAAACTGCTGGCCGACGCGAAGTCGTTCGATGCGGCGATTGTCTCGACTCCCGACCACATGCACGCCCCCATCTCGCTCCCCGCGATGCAACTGGGGAAGCATGTGCAGTGCCAGAAGCCGTTGACTCACACGGTGTTTGAAGCCCGCCAGATGCGGCTGGCCGCGAAGAAGTACAATGTGGTCACCCAGATGGGAAACCAGATCCAGTCGCACGAAGCCTACCGCACGGCGGTCAAGCTGGTGCACGACGGGGTGATTGGCAAGGTGAAGGAAGTCCACTCCTGGCAAAGTGGCGCGATGGGGTGGATTCTGGTCGACGACCGCCCCGCCGGGATGGAACCGATCCCCCCGCACATCCACTGGGACGAATGGTTGGGGGTGGCCCCCACCCGGCCCTACCTGCCGAAGATCTACCACTCGTTCAACTGGCGGGCCTGGCAGGATTTCTCGAACGGCCAACTGGGGGACTTCGGCTGTCACATTCTCGACCCGGTCTTCGGGGCGTTGAAGCTGACCGCCCCCACGACCGTGCGGGCCGAGGCGACTCCCATGAACAAGGAGATCTGGTACCGCAAGTCGAAGGTGACGTGGACCTTCCCCGGCACCGAGCACACGGCCGACAGGAGTGTGCGGGTGACGTGGTACGACGGGGCGAATCACATGCCCGCGAAGGCCGACCTGGGGCTCGAAGCCAATGTGGCCCTGCCTGGCAGCGGTTCGATTCTGCTGGGACAGAAGGGGTCGCTGATTATCCCGCACGTGGCGATGCCGCAGTTGGTGGGTGAGGCGTTCCAGGACTTCAAGATTCCGGTCGTCCCCGCGCGGAACCATTACACCTCGTGGGCCCATGCCTGCCTGGGGGAAGACGTGGCGACGTCGAACTTCGACTACTCGGGCCCCCTGACCGAGACGGTGCTGCTGGGGACCATCGCCAATCGGCTTCCCGAGACAGACCTGGCCTGGGATGCCGCGAACATGAAACTGACGGGCCACCCCAAGGCACAAGAACTGCTGAAGAAGCCGTACCGCAGCGGTTGGGAGCCGAGCTGGATTTGAGCGGTCGCCTTCTGCAGGGGCGAACCTCGCCACCTCCCCCAGTGTCTCTCCTCCCCGGACCGGCTGGATTTCTTCCGCCGGGCCGGGGTTTTTGTTGGCACAGTCCACAGACGAAGCGGCACCGCACCGTTTCGAGTTCCCCAGCACCGCTCCGGCCCGCCGATCATGGACCCGAATCTGGTCAAACTCAGCAAGTTTCTCAGCCTGGTCCTGAGGCATCGTCCCGAAGTCATTGGGATGCAACTGGATCCCGAAGGATGGCTGGACATTGCCGAGCTGATCACCCGGGCCAAAGCCGCTGGGCATCGGCTTGACCTGGCCACGCTTCACGAGATTGTGGCCACCAACGAGAAGCAGCGGTTCGCACTGAGTGACGACGGCCTGCGGATCCGGGCGAACCAGGGGCATTCGGTTTCGGGAATCGACCTGAACCTCGAACCGGTCGTACCGCCCGACCTCCTGTTCCACGGCACCGTCGCGGACTTCATCGCCAGTATCCACCGCCAAGGACTGATGAAGCGGTCGCGCAACCACGTCCATCTCTCGGAGAATCGCGAGACGGCGCTGAATGTGGGGGCCCGCCGGGGAAAGCCGGTCATTCTCACCATCGCCGCCCGGCAGATGCACTTGCGGGGCATCACGTTCTGGCAAGCGGCCAATCACGTCTGGCTCACTGAGCACGTTCCGGTGGAATTCATCGAATTCCCCCGCTGATGTTCCTGGCCCCGGTATCTCCCCGGCCGGAGGGCCGACCGGGCCTGACTGGCCAGCATCGCCACCGCCTCACGTTGGGTGCATGACACGCCGCACTCAAAAATGGCGAATCCTCACGGAATGCCCTATTCTGCCGAAGTGGTGATCCAGACCAATTCCGGGCGATGGTCCGGGCCAGACGCTGGTTGCCTTCGTCTCCCTCCACCACTCCCGAGGCCGCACCATGGAAACACCCCTCTCGCCCCTCGATTTCGCCCAGCGGGCCCGCAGGCTGTATTCGCGTCGGGTGGGAGTGATTGAGGGAGACCAGCGCCTTACCTACGGCGAGTTCTTCGAACGGTGTGATCGCTGGTCGGCGGCGTTGATTGGGCTGGGGGTGCGGCCAGGAGACCGGGTGGCCTCGATCGCCCCCAACCTGCGGGCGCATCTCGAGCAGTTTTACGCGGTGCCGCAGATCGGGGCGATCTGCGTGCCGATCAACTTCCGCCTCGCCCCGGCCGATTTCGCCTACATCCTGCAGCACAGCGGGGCCCAGGTGGTGTGCGTCGCCCCCGAGCATGTGGCAACCCTCGACGCACTGCGGGGCGAGCTGCCGACAGTGCGGCACTTCGTCACCTTCGGCCCCGCCCCCGCGAACTGGCTGGCCTATGACGATCTGGTCGCGCGGGCGTCTTCCGAGTTCACGCCACACGCGTATGCCGAGAGCGACGTCATCTCGATCAACTACACCAGCGGCACTACCGCCCGGCCAAAAGGGGTGATGGTCACCCATCGCAATACGGCTCTCAACGGGCTGGGGCACCTGGTGCATATTCACCTCACGGCGGCCGACCGGTTTTTGTGGGTCGTGCCGATGTTCCACGCCAACGGCTGGACATTTGTCTGGAACGTGACGGCGGTCGGGGCCACTCATATCTGCCTTCCCAGGGCCGACGCCCGGCTCATTCTCGAAACCATCATCGAAGAGGGGGTGACGATCTTCGCCGCCGCCCCGACGGTGCTGATTGCGTTGGCGAATTTGCCCGAGGAGCTGCGGCGGCGGGCCCCGCGCGGAGTGCGGGTGATTACGGCAGGAGCCCCCCCGGCGGCCGCGACGATTGAGCGGTTGGAAGGGGAGCTGGGTTGGACCATTCAGCACGTGTATGGACTGACCGAGGTGTCTCCCGTGGTGACGATTTGCGAGACGCTGCCCGAACAGGCTGGGCTGAGCCTGGAAGATCGCGCGGTTTTCAAAGCACGGCAAGGGGTCGAGTACCTGGCGAATGCCCAGGTGCGGGTGGTCGACGACCAGGGGCGCGAGGTGCCGCACGATGGGACGACGCTGGGTGAGATTGTGATCCGCGGAAATGCCGTGATGACGGGGTATTACAACGAACCCGAGGCAACCGCCCGGGCAATCCGCGACGGCTGGTTTCACAGTGGCGACGCGGCGGTGGTGCATCCCGACGGCTACATCCAGATTCGCGACCGCTGGAAGGATGTAATCATCAGCGGGGGGGAGAATATCTCTTCGATCGAGGTCGAAGCGCTGCTGCTGCGGCACCCGGCCATTCAGGAAGTGGCGGTGATTGGTGTGCCTGATCCCTATTGGGGGGAGAGTCCGGTGGCGTGCGTCGTGTTTCGCGCCGGATCACAGGCGACAGCCGAGGAACTGCGCGACTTCTGCCGCGAACACCTGGCCCACTTCAAAGTCCCCAAGCAGTTTCATCCCGTCGCCGAGCTGCCAAAGACCGCGACGGGGAAGATCCAGAAGTTTGTGCTGCGTGGGCAGTGGATGCCTGCGAATTGAAGAGGATTCAACATCGAAACGGCAGGAGTTCGTGGAATCGACGCGCGGCGTCTCGTGCTACGGGACCTCCAACCCTCCCGCCACATCAATCAGGATCTTGAGGACCGGAGTCGTGCGGGCGCGGGTGATGGCGGCGGGGACCTGGTCGAGGGGGATGATCTGCTCGACCAGGGGGGCGAGGTCGATCTCCCCGCGGGCCAGCGCAGCGAGGGCAGGGGGGAAGGGGCCGCAGCGTGAGCCGATGAGCTGGATTTCGTCGATCACCACCGGTGCCAGCGACAACTGATGCGGGCTGGCGACGGTGGTCTTGAGGACGACGGTTCCGCGCGGACGGACCAGCCGCAGTGCGGTCTCGAGCCCGGTGGGTGAACCGGTGCAGTCGACCACCAGCTCGGCCCCCCGGCAGTCGTCGGCCTGCGCCAGCAACCGGGTGGAGATGTTGAGCCGCTGCAGCAGCGCGAGCTTGTGGCCATGCTTGCCGACGACCGTCACCCGGCAACCCCTCAGGTGCAGCACCTGGGCGCAGAGATTCCCCAGCCGCCCGTCGCCCAGGACCACGGTCTCCTGTCCGGGCGTCAGCGGAATCTGTTCACCAATGCGGAACGCGGCGGCGAGCGGTTCGGTGAAGACCGCCTGCCAATCAGAGACTTCGTCGGGGACGGGGTGAAGATTTTGCTCGGGGAGCCAGACCCGGTCGGCAAACGCCCCATCGCGGTTCAGAATGCCGAGGACTGTCCGGTGGGGGCAGTGGTTCGCCTGACCGCGCAGGCAGGTGGGGCAGCGATGGCAACTGCAGTTGATTTCCCCCACCACCCGGCGACCGGCCCAGCGCCCTGCCTCGGCCACCCCGACAAATTCATGTCCCAAGACCCCTTGAAACCCCATGTAGCCCTGGGCGAGTTGCAGGTCGGTCTCGCACAACCCGGCCGCCAGCACCCGGACAGGAATTTCCCCGGGCCCGGGTTCGGCGGGGGCATGGTGAGCACGGTATTCGACTTCAGAACCGGTGAGAACGGCGGCACGCATGGCACCAGAACGAAAGGGGGGACGAAAAGAGGGGCGACCGGAAGGGCGACAGGAAGATTCGGGGAAGCGTCCGCGGGGAGACACGGGGTGTGACCGACACGGATCAACCCAGCCCCGAGACCCCGGTCCCAGGGGCAAAAACGACGGCGAACCCGCCCCGTGGGGAACGAAAATGAGGTTCGCCACGCTTCCCCACGTTCGTACTATTGCAGAAAGCCCTCCCGATTGGGACAATCTTGGACTTTCCCGCAGTTCTGGCCGAACCGATCGGCCGGTGAGTTCGTCAGTTTGAGAGGATGCCACGGTTCGATGGGCACCAGTCGCAAGGTTACGGAAACACAGTTGGACAAGGCCAAGGCAGCCCTCGCGGCGCGAGTGTCGGCCTTGAAGACCAAGGGAGTCGACGCCAAGGGGCTCAAGACCGATCCGAAGTGGCGAGAGCTCGACGGCAAGGTGCGGCAGATTGCGGGCCGGATTCGCAAGATCGCCGAGCTGGAAGCGGTCGAAGCCGACTTGGCCAAGCACAAAATCGAACGCCAAGCCCAACTGGCCGCCAAGAAGGCCGAGAAGAAGGCGGGTGTGAAGAAGGTGCGAGCCGACAAGAAGCCCAAGGCGAAGAAGAGCGACGCCAAGGCTCCCCCCGCCCCCAAGGGTGGCAAGAAGTAATTGCGGTTCGCCGCCCCAGACCGGCTGCCGATTCCCCGGCCAGAGACGACGATTCTCCCCCGTTTCCAGGGGAGAGTGGTTGCCGGGAACGGTGTTGGGAACTGGTGTTTCCCGGCGGCGAAAAAGACTCCACGGCCTCGTGCCGTGGCAGGGTCCGCGTCCCCTCCCCGGGGACGACGGGACCTCGAGGAGAGGTGACAGAGTGGTCGATTGTGCAGCACTGGAAATGCTGTGTGCGGGAAACCGTACCGGGGGTTCGAATCCCCCCCTCTCCGCTGAAAGACCCTGGTTTTCCCAGGGTTTTTCGCATTTTTGGGCAATGGCTTGGGCATTCCTGCAGGTCCGCGCTGGCACATGCGGCGTCGTCGAGTGGTTTGCCATCTCATCAATCGCGGACCGCGGTTCGTGGGGCCGTTGGCGGGAATTCGCCGTCGAGCCCAAGATCGAACCGAAATTCGGCCTGGTACATCAGAATCCCGCTCGATCCGGAGCAATTCTGAAGGACTTGGATCTCCTGGCCCGGGGTTGCCAAGGCACGTGGCCACCCCGGGTTACAATCCCAGAAAGGACTCAATCCGGAAGGGATTGCAGTGGCCAAGGTAGGGTGCTTGCACGGGGTGGCGGATTGCGTGCGGCCCTGAAGCCTGTGGCCCGGGTGGCTGCAACAATCTTGAGTTCGGCGCCAAGTTCTTCTCGAAGATCCCACCGGTGGAAATCCGCACGACCGAAAGCTCCCGAAAACTTCGAAGTTCCTTGAGTTCACCTCGCGTTACCTGCAAGGACTCATCGCATGTCTTGTGAAGCTGGATCTCATCTCGATCTCATCCAACGCATTGTCCAAACGCAGCTCGGTGCTACCGCCGAGTTGATGGTTGATCGTTCCCCTGGCTTCAGCGGTAGCTTTGTCTATGCGGTTGATCTGGTCTCTCCGTCTGCGCACTTACCCTGCATCGTGAAGCTCATCCCTGATCGGCCCGACGACCAGGACGTCACCAACCGGGTGTATGGGTCACATGCTGCAAGTTTTCGCGCGGCCTACGCACTTCTCCACCAGTACGCCATTCCGCTCCCACAGCTCTATCTCGCGCTCACCCCACAGCCAACGGTACCATTCTACTGCTACGTGATGGAGCGCTTGCCTGGCGAGGATGTGCAGACCCTCCGTGCGCGCCTCTCAGGACCGTCGCTGGCACACCTCGACGCGATTGTTGGTCAGCAC
>JBKCTR010000163.1:0-13083 GCA_046318755.1 Planctomycetaceae bacterium | reverse complement strand
ACCAGACGGAGCAACAAAGGCCTCATCAGAAGAGCCCCCAGGCCGGTTCCCCCCATGAAGACCACGAGCACGACTCCCAGCACCTGCGGGACAGTCAGGTCGAACAACCAGTCGGGCACGACTCACCTCGTATTGCCGTCTATTCGGGCGACGATTTACCTGATCAGGCTGAAACACCCCACGAGGCCTCAGGCCGACGCCCGCAGTTGGTCCCTCATCGGATCATCCACCCTTCTCCGAAGAGCCGTCTCCAGAGTCCACCCGGCCATGGCGCCTGATCCGATTTCAACGATTTCGCCAACATCACCCGACGTAGCGATTGTGGAACCGGGATACCCTTCGTTTCCGGCGACGCACCTGGAAATGCCCTCGACCAGCGAAGTCCGCTTGGAGAATCACGGCTGGCAAACCTCGGGTGTCGCTGGGTGAACCGGTACAGCGCGCGAGCGTCACCGGTTGCCTGGCCAATCTCGACGATACATGGACCGGTTCCCTTCGATGTGATTCCTTGACACGTTGTGGTTCGTGGACAAATCCTCCGGGAAGTGCCCTGAGAGCCCAGTTGGGCATCGCAGATCGACCAACCTGATGCCGCGCAACCATGCTCCTCCCCAGCACAGTTGCCACAACAAAACGAACATCCGCGAGACGTTGTGAAATGTCTGCGGAGTGAGTCATCTCCCGGCTGGGTGCGCCTGAACGCTGCCGCAACTCAACTCACCGGGTCCATCACCTCGCACCGAATCGCCAGCCAACGCAACAGCGGCAGGGCGACGGGTCGGGCGATGGGAAACCGAAGCGATTCCGAAAGCAGCGGGCGGAGGACTCCCAACTTAAGCCGCCCGTACCAGATGCGCCGCCGGCGCTTCATGGCGTCACCCGAATCTGCGTAGCGCTCGAACCAGGATTTTTGCGTCGACAATTCGAGCCCGACGCCGGCCAGAGCTTTCCCCAGCAACTCCAACGCCCTTTCCGCCTCGGAATTCGTTCGACACAGCAGACGATAGTCGTCTCCCAGTCGTAATGCCCGGATTCCCGAATCACGCAACTCCTGGTCCACTTTCTGAAGATACAGCTTCACCAAGGGCCAGCACACGAACGCCATGGGCACTCCCGGACAGCCATGCCGATGCCAGTGTTCCAACAATCGGTCGATGCGGGTGATCGAACTTCCGTCGGCTCCCGCTTCGTCAAGCAGACGAATCAACCGCTCACGGCCCAGGCTGCCGAAACATCGGCGGACGTCGGCATGGACAACAACGCCTCTCTCAAATCGCCGCTGATCGACCATCTTCACGAGTCGATTCCAGTGAAGCGCCATGACGCCGATCGCTCCACACTCTCCCCGGGCCAGATCGTCAGCCAGTGGTGGCGTCAGGTCCAGATCGTCGACAGTGGGCCCGAGCTTGCGGGAGATCGCCGGTAGACACTCCACCACACCGGAGGTGAACGCGATCAGATCGGCTGACGAGCCGGGATAGTAATATCGCTTTTTCGTGAGTTCAAAGCGCAGCGGCCGGGCAAAGCCGGTATGGTCGCCAGAATCGATCGCCTGAATCCGCTCGTGAAGATCCTCATGAAACAACTCTTCGAGACAGGGCCAGTCCATAAGCCGACGAATCGACAAGGGATGCATCAGCCAATGCAGCACTTGCTCTGTAACCACCGACTGGCAGCCTGCGGTCGACTCGGTCGAACTCGGATGGTCGTCCAAGTCTTCATCCGACGAAAAATGACAACTCACTTTGGCTGCGTACGATCCCCCAACCGGTTCATCACCTGCCTGCGTCTTCAGTGTAAGAAACAACCATCCCGGGAAGCAAACCCATCTGGAAACACGGGGGCCTGTCCCCCAAAGAAACTGCTGCCGGTGCGGGGCTGAGTCGCTTCGCCTCCGGACTCCGAAGCCATACGAGGGAACAGGTCCATTTACCTAGACTCCCGAAATGGACCTGTCGCTTGTTTCTCCCACAGTGCCTGATCGGTCGGTCCATGATGTACTGGCCGGACAGTTCTCCCAGCGACCGGAACGAGACGTATTCCTCATCGTTCCATTCACCGATGTCGCGCTTGAGGTTCTTGCAGCAGACCCAGCGACAAGGACAAATCGCCCGCCACCTCGCGCGACTGAAAGCCTGGGTTGCCGGATCACTTCGCACAGGTGACAATCGCGACCGTCATGGAGGGAGGATACGACACTGCGGACGTGCCACCGGAACGCGGTGTCAATTGCCAAGCCCGTGGCCCGGACAGTTTTCCGACCTCTCGCGTCCGGGATTGGCGTCACACCTTCACGGCACGAGGCCGCGAACTCCCCACGGGAGGTCGTGCTCCTCCTCTCATCAACGTCACCCCGACGAAACTGCATTTCCCGCTGAGCCAGCACAGGGAAGCCCTGCCACGTTCGCTGACCCAAGCCCCGCACAACCCGGATTGCCGGTGAACAACAACACCATGCATCAACCCACCGCTGAAGCAGTGGTGTTACCACCCCCCTCCCGACTCGCTTTGGCGAGTGCGGTGAGTTTCGCCTGCTGCAATCTCGTGCTTTCGATCGCATTTGGAGACCTGTATCCGTTCACGATCACGCCGATGTTCTGCGACCATCCGCGGTTGTATTGCGTCTACCAGGTTCTCGATCCACAGGGCGTGCGACTTCCTCTTCGCGACCTCCACCTTCAGAGGAATTACGACGGGAATCCGACTGGACTTGGAGCCGGTGTTCGGCCACCTCCCTCGTTTGACGAATTTGGTACTGCTCCCGCAGAAGCGGACCTGCGTGCCCATGTTGCCCGCGTCATCGCCGAGCGCTTTCCCGAACTGCCATACGTCGATGTCGTGCAGACCGTGATCGGCCCCGTCGACGAGAAACGCGTCGGCGTCATCAAGGAGACACGCATGCGTGTCAATGCCGATGGCAACTGAATTGCGTGACAAACTCACGTCCCACTTCAAACCTCACGTTGGGCAGGTCGTCATCTGGGGCCTGCTCCTCCATGAGATTGTCTTGAAGCGGGTCAATTTTCCCCATGCGGAAGGGCTGCGGAAGAGTCCGGCGACAATTCTTTCGTTTCTTCCCGTGGAGATTCTCACTTCGCCGCTGGTATTTCACTGCTTTCGTTGGCTCTTTGTGTTGGCAGGCATCCTGTGGATTCTTCAGCTGCTGCTCCCACTTTCCTCTTGGGTCTGTGTATTCGCCTATACGATCACGATCGCGATGGTGTTCGAGAATTCCAGCCATATCGAGCATACAAAGAACCTCGCCAATATCGTCCTGTTCGTGCACGCCATGTGGTACCACTTCCATGCAAGCGACATTCGCACGGCACTGGCGCGCAACTCGTTCTGGATCAGCGCCATCTATCCGGGATGGATTTACTGCCTGAGCCTGTTCTGCATCGCGGTATACCATTCCAATGCCGCGCTCTCCAAACTGCTGGAGAGCGGGCTTGGCTGGCCGAACGGTTTATCGTTGCAGCTCTGGATTCTGCTGATGGGACGGGAACATTCTCTGGCCAATACCCTGATACTGTCCGATCGCAGCACCGCAGCGCTGATGCAGTGGGCCGTACTCCTCGTGGAGGCATCGGCGATTCTGGCGGTCTTCTTCCCACGACTTCGAGCCGCGATCGGGGTTGCGCTGCTGGGCCTCTACGTTGCGATTGCCGACGCATTCGGCTACTCCTTCTTGCTGAACGCGTTTCTGGTCGCGGCCTTCTGCTTTCCCTGGTCCGCAATCGTGAACAAAGCATGTGATGTTGCGGCGCGGAGTCGAAAGGTGACGATCACCGTGACCCGCGGCAGTCTCATGGCACGCATACTCGGCTTTGTCGTGCCACGCGTAGATTTACTCGGCGTAATCCAAATCTCAAGCCAGTGAGTACGGACGCTCAGCGCGCCCGTTTCCCGCGGCAAAGGACCTGCTGGAAGCAACGCAGGTTCGTCGGGTCACTGCTTGATGGCGTGAATGGCGTGAATGGCGATGATCGGCCCGGTCGGAATTCGGAATGGGCACTGTTCGAGGCGCTCCCAGCTCGGGGGGATTCGCGCCACCAATCCTGCGCAGTTGGTTTCCGTCCTCCGCACATCCAAGCCGGCTCTACGCCAGAACACCAGCACGCGGTGGCTCTGGAGAATGGCCGTGGCCTGCGGGACAACAAGGCGGCGAGACCTGAACCAACGCTTGTCAGCCGAAGGGGTCCGCGTGTGGTACCGACCTGGCAGGACACGATCCCGCACCGGATGAGAAGCGTCAAAAGACAGCCCTTGCGCAGCCAAACCAGTCGTTTCTGGGAATTCTCGCGCGTCAGCACGATTCGACGACAAAGCTGGCGGATACGAACAAGTTCGTGGATTGCCGTGGCAATGTCGGCTGTCGTCGAGAACTGATTGATCGCGGAGCCGGTTGAGAACGTGTCTGACGAAGTGTCAGCAAACAGCCGTTCTCAGTGGCCAGCGGAGTGTGCCTGGAGTTCGGGTTTCGGCCCATGGCTTCGGCGACACTCAGAGCAGAGATTTCGATACGCGTCGTCTGGACTCCCATGGCAGACCGATCCCCCGAGATTCCGTGTGCCCAGAACTCCTCGAATAGATCGGGTCCCTGCGGCATCGGTTGAGAAGGGCGATCGGGAGGGGGTCGGCGGACTCAGTCCAAAAGTCCATACCAACGCTTGTTCGTCCACTGCAATCCCGCTTCCTCCCAGTCGTCGAGCGCATTGGCTTCAGACACCACCTGGGGGGTTGCACTCAGTTCACGGGATGATGCCGTGGCGCCGAATACCTGCCATTGTGTTCCAGCCATATGATTTCTGGGACTTCCCCCGTTCGAAGAGGATGCCGGAATCAGCGCGCCGTGATCTGACCACTTTGATTTGTCGCTGTCACCAAACCATCCTGGTGGGGCCAGGAGGCTCCCCTCACGGTGCGCGGAATAAAGCATTTCCTACCCGCCGTTCAACGGAGCGACGTCCGGGGGATCGGCCGCGCGGGTTGCTTCGATGACGTGGAAGAAAGTTGGCTTGCGAATCGCGAGGAGCGCCGCGCCGTAGGCGGGCCCAAGCCATCTCAGGCGAGCTTTGGCAGTCAGAGCCTCAAGACGAAACCATGCGTCGAGCAGGGATCGGACGGGCTGCCTGTTCCGCAGGAACGTCGGGATCGCATGGTAATAGACAATATTTGGCACACAGAGCGGCGGGAAGAGGTAGCCCTCACGGCGCAACGTCAGCGATGGGATTCCGCGGACCATCGCGAGGTACTCCTGAGAGGTGCGGTGGATGAAGGGTGGAGCTGCGTCGTCCACGGGCAGTTCGATGCGGTGCCGCACAGCACAGTTGTTGCGAATGAAGAGTGTGCCCCCCACGGCAAGGCTATCGACGCAATGCCGCAACGCAGACTCCGCGTCGCCGTCGTCAAGGCAGTTGAGAACGCCGGAGAAAACCACCAGATCGAAGGTGCCCAAACCAAAGGGGGCGTCGAGGCCCCGGTTCTGAAAAGAGACGTTTGTTATCCCAGATAACCGAGCGGCGGTGCGAGCACGTTCCAGAAGGCTGTCGGCGATGTCGATCCCGATCACCTCACTGGATCGAGGTGCGAGTTCAAGGGCAATCCGGCCGACGCCGCAACCGACATCCAGCACGCGCGGCGCCGTCTGTCCGACGAGCGACAGGAGTCGCTGGCGCTCCTGTGAGTGAATGTACTCGACGTATCGCCCATGTTCGGCCATGAGTGTCACCTCATTGCCGGGGAGATCAGTCCTCTCACCACGTTGCTGCCAATATGCAGCGTTGGCAGCCGTGCAACTCTGGTTTTTCGTCATGCAGTCGGCCCGAATCGCAAAAAACACTGGGCGGAAGAAAGGGAGTCCGGTCCTGAGACCGGAGTCCCTGAGTCGGCGCGGCCGCCGGTGGAGAGAGTCGTCGCTGCCGGGCCGAGAGTTTAGAGAGTTCCTTCGCGTTCGTCATGGTCCCGTCCGCGATCCGTCACGGCAGGGTGACTTCCATGATCGAGAAGTCGTCATCGAGGATGTCGGCCCCCTTCAATTCCCTGCAGTGCTTGATCAGCCGGTCCATGATGTGCTGACCGGGCACATCGCCCTGTGAGAGGAACGAGACGAATTCCTCATGGGTCCATTCGCCCCCATCGCGCTTGTGGATCTCAAAGGCCCCGTCGCTGTAGATGAATAGCCGCGAGTGCTCGGGCAGGGTCATCTCCTGCTGTTCAAAGTCGTCGAATTCGAACATGCCAATCCCGGGATTGGTCGAGTCGAGCGTCGTGGCGGGAGACTGTCCACCGGGAAACAGCATGGTCGGGGGATGCCCCGCTCCGCACCAGACCAAGTGCCTCGTCTTCAGGTCCAGCACTCCATACCACATGGTAAAGAACCGGCCTCCATGTTGTTCCATCTGGAATGACTTGTTCAGCAGGGTCAGGACCTGTGCCGGGTGGCCGAAATCGGCCCCGGGAAGAGCTCGCGCACGCAGCAGGTTGGAGACCGTCACACCCAGCAGAGCCGAGGCCAATCCGTGACCCGTGACGTCGAGCATGTAGAGCACCACCCGCCCGTCGTCGAGGGTGAAGTAGTCGAGTGAGTCTCCCCCCAGCTCGGCCGAGGGAACAAACCGCCAATCGACATGCAGCGGGGTCTCGATTGGCTTGGGAAGCAGCGAGGCGACGTATTTCGCGCCGGCATCCATCTCGGCACTGAGCCGCTGCTGGCTGGCGGCCAGCTCGGCGAAGGCCTGGTTTCGCTCCAGCAGGTTGAGGTAGCCGCGGGTGTGATTGCGGATGCGGGCGACCAGCTCGAGCTCACTCGGCATCTTCACCAGGTAGTCATGGGCTCCCCCTCCCAGCGCCTCGGAAATGGTCGTCGGGTCATTGTTGGACGTCAGGACCACCACGGGGACGTCTTTGGTGGCCCGGCTGGCCCGCAGGAACTTCACGAGAGTCAGCCCGTCCACCTCGGGCATCACCAGATCCTGCAGGATGACGGTCGGATTGAGGTCGGCCGCGAGATCGAGCGCTTCGAGCGGGTTCTGGCAAAAGTGGAACTCGATGTCGGCATGCTTCGAGAGCATCTGCCGCACCGCCTCCCCCACGATCCGCTGGTCGTCCACCAGCAGCACCACCGGGTTCTTGGGAATCGCACGGCTGGCGATGGGGGTGGGGGTCGACATCAAACGCTCCGGAAAACGGGGGGTTGGGAAGGGAGGAGTCCCGTACGACAGGTACAACCGCACCAGACACAACTCTGCCCTGCATTCCTGCCCCTGTCCAGAACCCGACTCTGCGTTTGGTACGCAAAACGTAAGTTAGACTCTAGTTTGACGTCTGCACCGACTTTTCGGCGAACCCAGGTGACCCCGGCGATGAGCACTGACCCGAACGACATGATGCTGGAGCTGTTTCGCTCGGAGGTGGAATCGCATTCCGACATGCTCACAACATCGCTGCTGGCGCTCGAGCAGGAAGCCTCGGCCAGCACCCTGGAACGGATGATGCGGGCTGCCCACTCGATCAAGGGGGCCGCCCGGATTGTGCAGGTGGCCCCGGCGGTCGAGGTGGCCCATGTGATGGAAGACTGCTTCGTCGCCGCCCAGAAGGGGACCCTGGTCATCACTCCCGATGACGTCGATGTGATGTTGAAGGGTGTCGATCTGCTGGCCCGGATTTCGGCCGCCTCACGCGATCCCGGAACTGACTGGTCCCACTTTCAGGGAGCCGTGCAGGGGCTCGTGGTGGAACTCAAGGGGGTGCTCGCGGGTGAGCGGTCCACTTCCCCGGCGAGCCCTCCGACGCATTCCGGGTCACCCCTCCCCGTCCCTTCCCCCGTGGCTCCCCAACCGGTGGCGGCCCCTGGGGCACCCGCCCCCGTCGCCGCGACAGCGCCTCCCGTGACTTCCGCTCCCCCCGCCCCGGCGGTCGCCGCCAGCCCTTTGCCAACACCCCACGAGCCGGTCCGGCTCGTGGTGGCCGCCCGGTTTCTCGATGCGGTCGCGGCCGAATCTGTGCGGCAGCAACTGCTCGGGCAAGTCGCCCGGGGAACGCCGCTGGTCGAACTCGATCTGCATCAGGTGGAAGACCTGGATGCCGTTGGATTGACCTTCCTCGCCAGTGCCCGCGACTATGCGGCCCGGCGCGGAACTGAACTGCACTATCTGCGGGTGTCGCCGGGGGTGGCGACTGTGCTGTGGATGACCGGTGTCACCAGCGTTGATGGGGGGGAGGGGCGATGACTCCGGAAACCCGCCGGGAGTTCGTGCTCGAATCGCGCGATCACCTGCTGCACTTCGAACAGTCTCTGCTGGCTCTCGAGAAGATCGACAGCACCGCGGAACGCAAAGAACAGCTCAATCGCAGCCTGCGCGCCATTCATTCTCTGAAGGGAGACGCCGGCTTTCTGGGGTTCACCCCCCTGCGCACTCTGGCCCATGCGATGGAATCGCTGCTGGAGGGATATCGCACGGGAGCCGAGCCGGTCCCCACGGCTGTTGTCGAAGCGCTGCTGGTGGCCCGCGACCGGTTGGCCGCCCTCGTGGAAGATCTCGAACATTGTCACGAGTCGGATCTTACCCCCATCCTGGCCCGGCTGGATCAGGCCAGCGCGCAGGTGTCCGGTGATGGAGAGCTGAGACTGCCACTCGCTCAAATCGCCCAGGCCACCGGTCCGGGACTGGTCCGGTTTTTTCGCGACGTCGAGTCTGCCGGCGGGGTGCAGAGCCCCCGGCTGGAGGGAGTTCCGGCGCTCGATCAGGACCTGGCGACGGCCGCTGTGGTCTGGCGGGGAGTGTGCGCCAGCACCGCGGCAGCCGAGGACCTTGGACGGAAGTTGGGACGGATCCCCCCGACCCGCGAGGGGAGTGCGGCGACAATGGAACTTGAACTCCCCTTGAAATCGCTCGTCGATCCGAACGGCGGGCTGGTTCGCGGATTCCGCTCGCTGGAGCAGTTGGGAACCTGGACTCCCGACCGTCTCAAATTGGAAAGTGACGGATTGGTCCATCAGCTTCCGGATCTACTGGTCTCGATTCGGGGCCGGCTGCAGACGCCACGGTCCCAACGCGAGGTGTTCGATCGCCTGGGGATGCCGGCCGATCTCACACCCCCCTCCGGTGCGTCCGAGGCGTCGGTCGATGTTCCGCCTGCTTCCGGGGTTCGCGAACCTGAGCCTCAGTCTTCAGTGACCAGTCGGGATCCGGCGCCTGCCGCACCGCGAGTCGAGTCCGGTCTCCCTGCGGCGCCACACGGTTTGTCCGCCGCATCCACGGTGGTGAGTGGGAGTCCCTCCTCCGGCAGCGGCACACCTGCCCTGAAGCAGACGGCGGGGATGGATCCCGCCACGGTTCCTCCTCCCACGACCGAGCGGCTCACGTCCCTGCGGGTCAATGTCGAACTGCTCGACCGCATGATGACCCTGGTGGGAGAATTGACGCTGGTCCGCAACCAGTCGCTGCTGGCGTTCGCCGGCGAGGAAGGGGGCGCACGGACCATTATCCAGCGGCTCAACTCGGTCACCTCCGAGCTGCAGGAAACGGTGCTGCGAACCCGGATGCAGCCGGTGGGGAACCTGTTCGGCAAGTTCCCGCGGATGGTGCGCGATCTGGCCCGGCAACTCGGGAAGCAGGTCGAAATCGTCACCATCGGCCGGGAGGTGGAACTCGACAAGACGGTGCTCGAACAGCTTTCCGATCCCCTGACCCACCTGCTGCGGAACAGCATCGATCACGGACTCGAGATTCCCGAAGAGCGGGTGGCGCGGGGGAAACCAGCGCAAGGGACCGTGACTCTCTCGGCCACGCCGGCCGATGGCCAGGTGCTGATCGAGATACGTGATGACGGCCGGGGGATTGATCCCGCTGCGATCCGCAACAAGGCACTCTCGCAGCGTCTGAAGACCGCGTCCGAACTCGACGCGATGACACGCCGCGAGCTGTATTCGCTGATCCTGCTTCCCGGATTCTCCACCGCCCGCCAGGTGACCGACGTCTCGGGCCGGGGGGTGGGGATGGATGTGGTGAAAACGAACATTGAGCAGCTCGAAGGGTCACTGACGATCGATTCGACCCCCGGGGAAGGAACCTCGATGCTGCTGCGGGTGCCGTTGACACTGGCGATCATCCCCTGCCTGATCGTCGAGGTCGGTGCGGACCGGTTTGCCATTCCGCAGCGCGAGCTGGAAGAGATTGTCTGCCTGCATCCCGGCGGCAAAGGGGCGATCGAACATGCCTTCGACACCGAGGTCTACCGGCTGCGCGACCGGCTGTTGCCGATTGTGCGGTTCCAGGAAGTACTCGACCGGCGGCGACCGTTCGATGCGGCCGCCAAGGCCGGGATCCTGACCCGCCATCCCCCGGCCGAGCGCGACGCCGGGCGAATCGAATACATCCTCGTGTTGCGGTCGCGGGGCCGGCGGTTCGGTTTGCTGGTCGACCAGGTTCGGGGGACCCAGGAGGTGGTGGTCAAGCCGATGCATCCGGCGATGAAGCGGGTGGGGGTCTTTTCGGGAGCGACGCTGATGGGGGATGGCCAGGTCGCCCTCATCGCGAATGTCGAGGGCATTGTCGATCACTCCAACTGCTTCGTGACCGGGCTGCGGTCGGGCGGGGCCGAGACTGTCACCCAGGCGCGCGACCCCCGCGAGGTCCACCGCGTGCTGATCTTCGAGTATGGCCCGCGCGAACAGTTTGCTTTGCCGCTGGTGCAGATCCGCCGGCTGGAACTGATCCAGTCGAGCCAGATCGAGACGATCGGCGACAAGGAATTCATCACACTGGACGGGGTGGCGACGCGGGTGGTCCGGCTCGATCAGGTGCTGCGGGCCTCGCGTCCCGAGCCGCGCGGGCAGATGTACCTCATCCTGCCGAAGTTCGTGGCCGAGCCAATGGGAATTCTGGTCACCCGCATTATCGACACCGACACGCTGGCGATTGAACTGCAACCGGCGGCGGCGGATGAGCCGGGAGTGTTGGGGACGGCCCTGATCCGCGACCGGCTGTCGCTGTTCCTGGACGTGCAAAAGGTGCGTGAGGTCGTGTTTGGGACCAAGCCTCTATTGGCCGATCCGCAGGAGAATCCGTCGGTCCCCGCCCCGCCCGGACGCCGGGTGCTGCTGATCGACGACACCCCGTTTTTCCGCGAGGTGGTGCGGCGGTACCTCGAAGCGGACGGGATCGAGATCACGACTGCGGTCGACGGAGCCGACGGATTGCAGAAACTGGCCGAAGGCCATTTCGACCTCGTGGTCTGCGACATTGAGATGCCCAATCTGGATGGCTGGGGTTTCGCCCGTGAGGCGCGGGAACGCGGCTGCCGATTGCCGCTGCTGGCTCTCACCTCGCTCTCGAAGCAGGAGCACGAGGCGCGGGCCCTGGCGACCGGTTTCAGCGAGTTCCAGGAGAAGCTCGATCACGACCAACTGCTGCGGGCCGTGCGACGGCTGCTGCGTGAATCACCCGCCCCTGTTCTGGTGAAAGGACGCCCATGAGTACGCCCCAACTGTACTGCACCTTTCGCGTTGACCAGCGTCTGTTTGGCGTCCCCATTCGGGACGTGCGCGAAGTGACAACCGAGACCACCTCCACACGGATTCCGCACGCCCCTCCCGAGGTGGCGGGCTATGTCAACATCCGCGGACACATTCACCTCGCGCTCGACCTGCGGCGGCTGCTGGGGCTGCCTCCCGGGACTCCAGGGCAAGACCACCGGCTGGTGCTGTTTCAATCGGGAGTGGGGACTGCATTTGGCGTGCTGGTCGACGAGGTGGGAGACATCGTCACGGTGGAGGAGACCCAATCGGAGGACCTGGCCACCTCGGCCGCCGACCTGTCGGTCGCGGAACGGGCCCATCTGGTCACCCGACTGTGCAAGCTGCCCGATGAACTTTTGGCGGTGCTCGATCCCCGGCGGTTTCTGCCGCTGGTGGAGCAAGCCCTGACCCAGCATTCGTGAATTCGCGTTCTGAATTGACAACTTCCTCTGCAACCCGCTGACGGTTCGGGACCCGAACCAAGTTTCCGACGAGGTGCCCTCATGAAAAACCTGCGACTGGCCAGCAAGATGCTGGTACTGACCCTGGTCCTCATTTTCACCGTGGTGTGGGTGGCGGTGGTGGCCCTCAACCGGCTGGCCTCCGTGAACGTGCAGGTCAAGAACCTGGTCGAGCAGACGCTGCGGAAGCAGTCGACCGCCTCGCAGGTCCAGATCTCGCTGCTCAGCGCGGTGCGGGCCCAGAAGAACGCGATTCTGGCTCCCGATGATGCCAAGTCGGTCGAGTATGCAAACTTCTCCAAAAAAGATTTCGAAACCGTAAGAACGCAGTATGACAAACTGCGGGAAGTGCTGGCAGGGAACGTCAATGAACGCCAGTCGGCGGTCATTGAGCGCCTGGGACGCGATCTGGAGAATTTCCAGAAGGTCAACCAGGAGACCCTCGACCTGGCGGTACTCAATACGACTCTCAAGGGCATGGCCCTGATCCAGAAATCGGTGCTCCCCGATACGGCCGCCCTGTCGGACCGCCTGCGATAATGGGGAAAGAAAGCTCCCGCTGAGTCTCACCTCGATGCCATGCTCGACTTGATCGGGCACATCGACAGTCTCCCGCAACTGGCCTTGACCCACTGGGCGGCCAGCAGCCCGGAAGACATGACGGTCATCGAAACCGACACCACCGCCCGGCTGGGAATGATCCAACAGGGACTCGCTGGACTGGACGACTCGGCCACGCTCAGCGAGGCCCGAAACCAACTTTCTCAGATCCGCAACACACTCAAGCAACTCCACCAGTTCTCGCGGATTGACAGCAACAATCGCTCGTCCAATCTGTCTCTCAATCAAACCAAGCTGGTCATGGAAGACTGTACCAAGGATTTGGCAGAACTCGGCCGGCTTTTGGACGAGGAAGCGACGGCCGGGCAGACCTCCACCGAAGAGGCCTACAATCTCGCTCGGTGGTTCATTCTCGGCATGGCCCTGCTGGGGACCCTGATCGGAATGGGGGTCGGCTGGTTCGTGACCCGCTCGGTCACATTGCCCGTGGCCGAGGTTCGCAATCTGGCCCAGTCCATGGCGGCCGGCGACCTGCGGAAG
>JBKCTR010000162.1:0-15631 GCA_046318755.1 Planctomycetaceae bacterium | reverse complement strand
CCGCGCACTCCACCCCCCCCACACGCCCAGCTTCCCCCCACGCATGAGCACCTGCCTCAAGAAAGGATGCCCCCTCTGCCGCCCCCGCCAATCATTCGAATCGTAGATGCGCGGGTCCCAGCCGAAGTTGTAATCGCTCTTGGCCAACCGCTCCGTCCCCGCCACCAGTGGTCCCCCCAGGCAGGTGTAGTACCCCGCCTGCCGCATCAGCAGAGGAATCGGCTCCACCCCCGCCGGCAGCCGAATCTGGGACTTACCCCGCCCGCTCCGATGATGATGCGCCCCAATGGTGGTCTGGTAACACCCCGTAATCAGCGCACTCCGGCAGGGGGAACAGACCGGTGCCGTGGTGAAACACCACTCCCACCGCAGCCCCCGCGAAGCCAGCGCGTCGATCCGCGGCGTCTCGATCAACCGTTCGCCATAACACCCCCAGTGCGGCGACATGTCGTCGATCACAATCCAGACCACGTTCGGAGGGGCGGCATCTGCCGTGCGACTCCAGCCCCCTCCCAACACCAACACCAGCACCACCAACAGCTTCCAGCACCAGTTCATGCGCAGCCTTCTTTCCTTCTCGATTGCAGGCTGTCCGTTGTCGGTTGCTCCGGCCGATGTGTCGGCTTCACCCGCTCGGCCATTCCCCCACTCGCCGTCATCATCCCCCACGGCACATCGTCAACCGCAGGTTGGGCTATCCCGACTTCTTCCCCTGCGACAGATCGACCCCCATTTCCAACCGCCAAAACTTCATGTCTTCCCAGACATCCTTCTTGGCGGGCGGGTTGCGCAACAGGTACGACGGGTGGTAAGTGCACACCACCTTCGCCCGGCCATGACGAAAGAACTGCTGCCTCAGCTTGCCAATCGGCTGCTTCGTCTGCAGCAGATTCTGCGCCGCGGTGGTCCCCCAGCAGACAATGTATTCCGGATCAATCGCCGCCAATTGTCCATCCAGAAACTCCCGGCAGTTGGAGCACTCCCCTTCCAGTGGTGTCCGGTTTCCCGGGGGACGGCACTTCAGCACATTGCAGATGTAGATCTCGTCCCGCTTCAACCGGCAGGCGGTGATGATGTCGTTCAGCAGTTGACCCGCCCGTCCCACAAATGGTTCCCCCTGGGCATCCTCATCGGCCCCGGGGGCCTCCCCCAGAAACAGAATCTTCGCCCCCGCATCCCCCACCCCAAACACGGTGTTCGTGCGTGCGGAGGCCAATTCGGGGCAACGCTGGCAGCCCACCACCACCTGCTGCAGTACCGACAACGCCGCGGCGCGCTCGGCCCGGGTGGCCTGAAGTGGCAATGCCGCCGGAGCGGGACGTGGAACGGAAGGCGAAGGACTCAAGGCAGCAGGTTCCGTCTTGAAAGGTGTGGCCGGGGATGCCGGGGGGACCGGTGTCTCGGGAACCGCCCCCCCCGGTCGGGAAGAGCGTTCCCACGGAGCGCCCGAAAGAGTCGGCCGCGGTTTGTTCAACGCAGCACCGCCGGTCTCCCGGACCGGTGCGCGGGAGGCTGGCGCAGGGGCCACCTCGGCAGAGGCCGCCACCAGCGGAATCTGTTCCAGCCCCATCCCCCGGTACAGCTCCAGGGTCTGGCGGATCAACCGCCGCAAGTCGTTGGAATTCGCCATGGTCACTTCGCTGGTCAGATGAGGTCGGTCCGATCGGCCCGGGTCAGATCACGAACCACTTCGCCGCCGCGGTGCCGACACCGCCGACTTCAGGCTCTCGCGCCAGCGCCTCCAGGCCGCCTCATCGAATCCGTAGTTCTCATTGGTCAGCAGGGTCAGCGACTCGAGCACCGCCGAGTTCTTTTCGTCCTGCTTCACAATCACCTGCCGCGTCGGCTGCTTGAAACCGACGGGCGACGAATTGTCGAAGGCCACGCCATACGGCAGTTGACCAGTCGCCAGTTGCTGGGCGATCTCGGGCGGAAGCTGCGATGGGTCAATCGCCTGGATCATCCGCCCATCCGGGGTCGTGCCAATCATGTTGGTCGGCACCCGCACCTTGTACTGATGCCGCGTCACCAAGGCCTCAATCAACGCGTCGACCACCGTGTCGTCCCCCACCTGCCCCAGCGCTTTCCCCGCCCGGTTCACCAGCCGGTTGTTCTCGCTCCGCAGGGCCTTCAGATAAATCGGCAAGGCGGGTGTGGCCCCCCGCACCCGCACCCCGCGCAGCGACGCATCGCGCACGACATCCAGGTCATCGAACAGGCTCAGTTCCACCAGTCCCTGAAACGCCCGCGGCCCCTCAATCTGGCTCAGCAACTCCACCAGCAACAGCCGCAACGGCTCGGCACGGGCCTTCTGGAATGTCCGCAACACCGCCGGGGCCGCCGTCGCGTCTCGCACCCGGCGCAACTCGGCCAGCCCCTCGGCCTGCCGGTTCGGGTCGTCACCGGTAATCCAGCCAAACCATTTCCGGACCGATTTGTACCACTGCTTCTCGGCATCGGTTTCGGCCGCCGCCTGTTCGATAAACGCAATCTCCTGGGGCAAAACCCACTTCCCCTTGTGCTTCACCAACCCACGCGACGTCATCAACTGCGCGTGGGTCATCCATTCCCCCCCGTGTCGGGTGTAGCCCAACCCCTTGCGGGCCGCCGCATGATTCGTGTCGAGCGCCACCACCCGCCGCAGATGCGTCCGCCGTTCCGCCGAGAGCCCATTCTGCCGGCACCATTCCGCCAACTCCCATTGGTCGGCGACCGTCTCGGGGGTCTCCTGCGCCCGGCGTTCATACTCCTCATGGGCCAGCTTCCGCCGCTTGAGCGACTCCACGGCCTCCCCCGCCACGGTCACCTTGGCTCCCGAGAGGGTCTTGATCGTCACCGCCCCCCCGGCCTGGTTCTGCCGCGGCTCGCCCTGAATCTCCCCCGCCAGCCGCCCCCCCGAATGAAGCTGCAATACATCGCCCCGCGCCTGGCCCAATAGCAGCCCCAACACCCCCACGCACAGCACGCTGCCACGCAGCACGCCAACGGACCACACCGCGCCAGTTGTTCCGCCAGTTCTCATCAGAGCACGCTGTCTGTGGCAGGCCATCGTCACCAGAGAGAGGAACAGGTCCGCGCGCCACCCAACCAGCGGCATTCCCGCCAGCCAGACGCCCCACCTCCCCCGGCACACGTCACACCGGTAGAGGCTCCTCATCCCCACACCTCAGTTGTTCAAGTGTATCGTTCATCCGCTGGGGGGAACAAGGGGACCCAACGCCTGTCCCACCCCGGGGAAACCCCAGCCCGCAGATCCGATTGGAATCAAGGCAGCGGTTGTAGCGGGGGTGTGAAGACTGGCAATCAAGACGGTGCGGCCCCCCTCGCTGCGAATTGTTGGGATCGAATTCGGTTCGAGTACGATAGGGGACGCGGGGGAGTGCGCCTCGGGTGACGTTACCCGTGCTGGCCTGCGCTGGGACTGTCTCTTTAAGATCGTCTCCAGCGGTTCCTGGCGAACGAACCGCGTTTTCCACCTGGCCCGGTCGCCAGGCTCCAACCTGCGGATCCGTGGGGAGTGTTTTCACATGCCTGTCGTTCGATTCATCCTGCTGGCGGTCATTGTCGCGGCTCTGGCACAACCCACGGCCCAGGCGCAGGGAATTCGTCGCAGCGTCTCTCCCCTCCTTCCCGAGCCATCTCTCAATCGACTCGGTCTCACCCGCGAGTGGTGGGGCCATGCGGTGACCAATCGGCAGCGGGATCGGATGACCTACCTGACCGCCGACGAGTTCCTGGTGATTGCCCAGTCCTCATCCGGAATCACCTCGGCCTTCGATGCCGAGACCGGCCGGTTGAAGTGGTACACGCTGGCGGGGGCCCCCGACGCTCCGGCCTTCCCCAGTTCCTTCAACGACAAATACGTGTTCGTCGTCTCCGGTGCCCGCCTCACCGCGCTCGACCGCGACAAGGGAAATGTCGCCTTTACCTTTCCCCTCCCGGGCCAGCCGAGTGCCCCGATGGCGGTCGATGACGACCAGCTCTTCCTGGGTTGCCTCGACGGCAGCCTGTATGCGTTCGACCTCAAACAGGTTTTGAAACTGCATGAGGAAGGACGGCTCAACTCGTTCATCGACGCCGCCCAGATGTGGCGTTACCGCACCTCCGAACCGGTCGCCTCGCAGCCGATCATCCAGGGCTCGAACGTGCTGTTCGCCAGCAAGAACGGCTCGGTCTATTCGGTCGCCGCACTCAACCGCAAGCTGGCCTTCCAGTTCGAGACCGATGCCGCCCTCAGCGCCCCAATCGCCCGCTACAAGGACCTCATGATCCTGGCGTCGGAAGACTACAACGTCTACGCGATCGACACCCGCAGCGGCCGGATGGCCTGGCAGTTCACCACTGGGCATGTCATCAAGAAGGATCCCCTGGTGATCAATGACGACCTGTTCGTCATTCCCGAGTACGGCCGGCTGTACCGGGTGAACGCCGCCACCGGCGAGCGCCTCTGGAACAAGCCCGACATTACCCAGGTGCTTACCGCCACCCCCAACCGGCTCTACACGGTCGACAACCGGGGCCACCTGCGGGTGCTCGACCGGAAGTCGGGCGACACCATTGGCAGCCTGCCGCTGCAGACCTTCCCACTGAAGGTGGTCAACTCGGCAACCGACCGGCTCTATTTCGGAACCGAGTCGGGCCTGGTGATGGCGGTCCGGGAAGAGGGGGCCGAGTTCCCCACCTTCTACCGCCGCCCTGAGCTGCAGCCGATGGCCCCGGGCCAGGCCCCGAAAAATCCGTCCCCCACCGACAACGCCCCCGCCGGCGAAGAACCCCCTCCCGACGCCGACCCGACCCTCGAAAACGAGGACGACCCGTCGATGAACGCGGAAGAGGAACCAGCGGAAGCCGAGGAAGAGAACTAACCCACTCGGCGACGCGACCTGAACGACGGCGCCCCCGCCCTCTTCCCCTGCGGCCAGCACGACGCAACTTGGACTACGGCGCTTCCGCCGTCTTCCCATGCGGCATCACCCCCGCGCCGATCCCCAAAGGCCACCTCCCGCACTTCCCAACCTGGACTACGGCGCTTCCGCCGTATTCCTACGCGGTGTCACCCCCGCGCGGATCCCAACTGGCCACCTCCCGCACATATACGGCTTCGATCAATTTCACCCCGTCTTCTGCGTTGCTTGCCGAGGCGAATATGCTTGACCGCCCAGATCGTCCTGCGCGGGAGCGGGGCGTTTGGATCGGGAGGCTGCCTTGGACCGCATAGGAAGACGGCGGAAGCGCCGTACTCCAGGTGATGCGCCGTACTCCCGGCCATCATTCGAGCTTGAGGCAATCCAACTCCTTCTTCTAACATGCCGCAGAGGATGTGGTTCTCCTCCGCATCCCGGTCATCACCACTTGGCCCTCTCGCACTCCAGCCGTGTCTGTTGGTTTCGATTTCTCCGCTGCGATGCGCAGCCTGTGTCTCGACATCACGCAGCGTGTCCCCGAGTTCCAGCACATCCGGATGGAGCAGGTGGCGGTCACGTTTGCCCAAGCCCGGCTACGGGTCAGTCACGGGTTGCAGGCAAAACTCACGCCGCTCCGGTTCCAGGATGGGTCCCTCGTCACCACCCGCCGGGGGAGTGAGTGGGCAATCCAGCGTTGCTTCCTGGGGGGAGTCGAGCTGCTCTACATCCTCACCTTCTATCTGCCGAGATTCCAGGAGCAGACCTACACCGAGAAGCTGATCACCGTGATGCACGAGCTGTATCACATCGGACCGCGGTTCGACGGAGACATCCGCCGCCTCCCCGGGCATTACCACGTGCACTCGCACAGCCAAAAAGAATTCGACCAGCAGATGGAAGTGCTGGTCCGCCAATACCTGCGGAAAAGCCCCCCCGAACACCTGCACGGTTTCCTGCAACACAACTTCGACCAATTGGTCCAGCGGCATGGGCGGGTGGTGGGGATGAAAGCCCCCATCCCCAAGCTGCTGCCGCTCCCGAAGCGTGCCTGACGAAAACTCGGCTCCGTCAAATCTCCTGTCGGGAATGCGCCTCTCGACGATCCCCGGTCTCAGCAGGCCTTCCGGTGTGCCAAGAGTCAGCAAATCTCGAACACTTCGCCGGGACCTACTTCGCCCCGGCTTTGTCGGCCGGGTGATGCTTGAGAAACGCCTCGGCCATTTCGGTCCGAATGCGCGTGGTCAACTCACCGGTCAACAGGCTGCCATGGTCCTGTCCGGGAACCAGCTCGACAACGGCATCACTGTCCAGATTCCGTAGCGACTCCTGCAGCAGGCGGGTGGCCCCCTCGAGGTAGAACGTGTCGGCATCCCCCATGATCACGTGCAGCTTTCCAGCGAGTTTCGGGCCCAGAGTGGCCCACTGGGTCTCGAGAATCAGCCGGATGTCGTATTTCTTCCACGCCTCGGCGGCTTTCGTGTCGACCTCTCCGGTCTGACGATTCCAGACCCGCACGGGACGACCATCGGCCCCTCGCGGACTGAAGACCGCCTCGAAGCTGTGCAGTTGCCCCCCGGGGCCGACCAGTTCTTCCATCCGGTCGAAGTCGTCGTACCACAACATCACCTTGCCGTTCACCCGGGCCAGGGGTCGGCGGTCACCCTGGGGGTCGCGGTACATGTTCTCACCAGGCCGGTAGAGGTTGATCTGCTGGAAGTCGCGGAAGTCGACCGGGTCGGGGGCGGTGCTCCAGCATCCGCCAAAGCTGTCGGGATAGGCCACCTGCAACCACAGCGTGCTCCAACCTCCCGACGAGTGGCCCGTGAGGAATCGGGCTGTCGGGGCGACGACGGTACGGTACTGGGCATCGAGAGCGGGAATCAATTCTTCGACCAACGCAGTGCCCACGGGACCGTTGTTGTCGGAGTCGGCGAAGACGTGGTGCCCCAGCCCCGTCTCGGCATCGAGATACACCCGCAGGAACTCAACCCCCCCGGGATTCTCTTCGGTCACAGGTGCCTTCCGCAGCCCGGCAAAGTGATTGCCGCCGAAGCCCTGCACAACGAAGATCACCGGATACCGGCGGTCTGGCTCCTTCTGATAGCTGGCGGGCAAGACCACGCTGGCCCGCTGCCGCACCTCTCGGCCGTGGAACTTCGAGAGCCGCTCGCTGCGCACCTCGAGCAGCTTGCACCACTCATTCTCGGGGAACTTGCGCTCCTCGATCAGCGTGTTGATCGACAACTTGGCTCCCACCGGTTTCCCCTGGGAACCTTCGATCTTCGCCACGGCGCTGTATCCATTCCCCGCCCCGGCCCCCACTTCGCGCACCAACGGATTGAATCGGGCGACCGCCTGCACGCTGTAACCTGCGAGATCGAGGTCACACAGAGCCTGGGGGTAGACGATCTGCCCACTTTCATCGTCGGTGTTGATCCGCAGCGGTTCACCTGGCTTCCATCCTCGCACATCGACCGCCAGCATCGGGCCGGGATTGAACCAGTTCGGCCCAAACCGTGGCTCGCGGTCCCCCTTGGCGAAGAACAGGTAGACCCGGCCGGTGAACGGCTCGGTCCGCACGGAGGGGTCGATGGTCACCTCGAAGGCGTACTCGGCGGCGGCGGCCGGCCCATCGCAAAGCAGCGCCGCCAGCACCACGCTCCCCAGAATCGACACCGCACTCCGAATCCAGTTCCGCACCGCCCTACTCCCGCCCCATTGCCGGGGACCACGTTGCCTGTCTGAAGAGATTTCGCCGGTTGATCGGTCCGGCCGCAGCCCGAACGCACCACTTTCCACCCGCGACTACGCCCCCTGCAGGCTGTCGAGCCGTTTGACAGCGTCGCGGTAGGTGTAATCCACCTCCAACACCTTCTGGTAGTACTCTTCCGCCGCCTGCTTGTCCTGCAGTTCCTCGCAGAGCCGGCCGAGCGAGTAAAAGAGATCTTTGAAGAGATCGGGTTGGCTGTCGTGGGTGACTTCGGGAATGGCAGCCTCGAATTGCCGCCGGGCGAGCTGTGCCTTTTTGTCGTAGGCGAAGCATTTCCCCAGGTTGACCAACGATTCCCCCTTCACCCGCGGATCGCTACGCGACTGCTGCAGCAGGGGGATGGCGGCCTGCCACTTCTGCTGCTTCATGAAGCGGGTGGCCAGTTCGAATTTGAGCCGCATGTCCTGCGGATAACGATCGGTGCGGGCCGAGAAGATTTCGACTTCCCGGTTGAGCAACTCGGCCGCCAGCGCCACCGCCCGCTGTTTCTTCACCTCGTCGGTGGGGGTGGCGCGGAATTGGTCTTTGGCGATGGTCACCGTTTTGGCCATCAGTTCGAGCTGCACATCTTCGAGCACTTCGCGGATGTTGATGTTCCCTCCCGAGGCTTCCAGCGCCTTTTGCAGGCTCGCTTCGGCATCCTCGAGCCGCGCCTCGCGTCGGTAGAGGTCGGCCAATTTCAGCAGGTTGTCTTTATTCGTGGGATCTTTCCGCACCGCTCGTTCCATGTCGGCGATGGGATCCTGCCCGGGCCCCGAGTTTTTGTCGCCCCCCAACCGCCGGGCCACCTCATGCGCCGCCATGACCCCCGTGGTCGATTCGGCCCCCTCGTAGCCGCCGCGGTCCATCACCCCCTTGGTGTCGAGCGCGGTGATCTTCGACCGCGCCTCGCCGTTCGTCGGCTCGAGTTTGAGAATGCGCCGCCAGCAGTCGGCTGCCCGCTTATATTCCCCGCGCTCTTCCAGCACCACGGCCAGCGACTTGTTGATCTCTTTGTTCCCCGGGTCTCTCTTGAGGGCCTCTTCGTAGCAGAAGATGGCCACCTCGGGGAATTCGCGGGCCTTGGCGGCGTCTCCCACATCCTGGCTGAACGCCACATCCCACGGATTGACCTGCAGCCCCTCTTCGGCCGCCATGTCGAGCCCCGCCCAATCCTTCGTCATCCGGGCCTTCTTGGTCTTGGTCTTGGACCCCATGGTCCGCATCCCGGCCATCGCCGCGCCAGTCCCATTGTTCGCATACTTCTTGTACTCGGCGAACCGCAACGACTGCCGGTAGGTGAGATTCTCGGGACGTAGTTTCACCGCCGTCAGATACATCTGAATGGCGTAGTCCCAGTTCTCCTTTTGCACCGCTTCGTTGCCGCGGCGCCAGCAATCGGCGGCCGGTTTCTGTGTGTCACCCGAGCTCATGACATCCATCCTTCTTCCGTTTCCCACCGTGTGCCGGGGGGAAACTGCGTTTACTGGTCAGGCTGAGAACGGAAGTTTACCATAAAAACCACCGACAGAAAGGAACCCCACTTCGCCGATGCCGACCGGAACCGTTTACCTCGTGGGAGCCGGCCCCGGCGATCCCGGGCTGCTCACCTTGCGGGGCCTCGCGTGCCTGCAACAGGCCGATCTGGTGCTCTACGACGGGCTGGTGAACCCCTTGCTGCTGGGCCACACCCAGGCTCACGCCGAACGGACCTTCCGTGGGGAAAGCCGGTCGACCCACACCCTCAAGCAGCAGGAAATCAACGCCCGCCTCATCGCGGCCGCCCAGGCTGGACAGACCGTGGTGCGTCTCAAGGGAGGCGACCCCTACGTTTTCGGCCGGGGAAGCGAAGAGGCGGCCGCACTGGCCGAGGCGGGCATTCCCTTCGAGGTGGTCCCGGGAGTCACCGCCGCCGTCGCCGCGGGAGCCTATGCCGGTTTCTCGCTGACCCACCGCGACCACGCCTCGGCCGTCGCCTTCATCACGGGGCACGAAGACCCCGTCAAAGGGATCTCGACCCTCGATTTCGAATCTCTGGCCCACTTCCCGGGAACCCTGGTGTTCTACATGGGACTGGGACGGCTCCACGAGATCACCCAGCGGTTGATTGCCTCCGGAAAGTCCCCTGCCACCCCCACGGCCGTCCTCAGCCGCGTTACCACTCCGCACCAGCGCACCGTCACGGCCACCCTGGAAACCATTCCCGCCGCGGTTGCCCAGGCCAACCTGCACGCCCCCTCGCTCATTGTGATTGGCTCGTGCATTGCAGGCCGCGAGCCCATCGCCTGGTTCGAGCAACGCCCGCTGCTGGGGCAGCGCATCGGCATCTGTCGGGCCCGCGAACAGGCGTCCGAAGTGCTCGACCGCGTGCTCGCCCTGGGGGCCGAGCCGGTGGTGATGCCCCTGATTGCCATCGAGCCCCCCGCCGATTTCACGGCCATCGACGCCGCACTCGACCGACTGACCGAGTACGACTGGATCGTCTTCACCAGCAGCAACGGGGTGGCCGGGCTGATGAACCGGTTATGGCAGCGCGGCTTCGACGCCCGTCGGCTGCACCACGCAAAACTGGCGGCGATTGGGGATGGAACCGCCGCCGCCCTGGCCGAGTGGCACCTGCGGGCCGACTTGGTCCCCACCACCTTCCGGGCCGAGGCACTGGCGGCGGCCCTGGTGACGCATGTGGCCGGCCAGCAGGTGCTCTGGGCCCGCGCCAGCCGGGGGCGCGACGTCCTGCCCACCGAACTGCGGGCCGCCGGGGCCCGCCTCGACGAACTCGTGGTCTATCAGAATCTCGATGTCGCCACCCTGCCCGCGGCAGCCCAGGAGCTGCTCGATCGGGGCGAACTCGACTGGATCTGCCTCAGCAGTCCCTCCATCGCCCGGCAGCTCGCCCGGCTTTGTCCCGGTTTGACGGCACCGGCTGACGGAGTACTCCGCCCCCGGCTCTGCAGCATCAGCCCGGTGACCTCGGCAGCCGCCCAACAAGCAGGATTGACCATAGCCGCCGAAGCGACCGAATTCACCTGGGACGGGCTGCTGGCAGCCATCTCCCGCGGCAGCCGGCCCCGATAGGTCGCTTGCGGTCCAGGGCCCTCACCGGGCTGGCACCAACCCGCGGAGGAACTGCGCCATGTGATCGAACGCCTCACGGGCTTCGGGCAACAGGGGATCGTGCGACTGAAACACGTGGAACATCCCCTTCCAGACTTCCAGCGTCACCTTGCCTTCGGTGTCGCGAATACGCTGGGCCACGCGCACGGCATCGTCCCGCAGCATCTCGTGTTCTCCCGCCTGAATCAGAAAAGGGGGCAACCCGTCGAAGCGGGCATAGACCGGCGAGGCCAGCGGTTCGCGCGGGGACTGCTTCGGCAGGTAATGCTCACGAAAAATTGGCATGGTCTTCGCGCTGATGATGGGATCGTGCACTGTTTTGAGCGATTCACTCTCCAGAGCGAAATCGGTCACCGGGGAGATGGGAATGGCCCCCAGGGGAAGTGGCTTCTTGCGTTCCCGCAAAGCCAACACGGTCGCCAGGGTCAGGTTCCCCCCGGCGGAATCTCCCGCGACAAACGTCGCCCGGGCGGCTGACTCTCCCTCTGGGCCATGGGTTCGCAGCCAATCGTGAGCCGCAACGCAGTCATCGAGCCCCGCCGGAAAAGGATGCTCGGGAGCCAGCCGGTAATCGACCAGCAGCACCGCGCACTTCGCAGCCTTCGACAGGTGCGCCGCCAGAGGAAGATAAAAGCCCCCCGAACCCGAGATGAACCCCCCGCCGTGGATATACAGCACCCGCACGTCGGTCTCGGCCCCCGGGGCCACCACCCACTCGCACGGAATCTTCCCGACCTCGACCTTGGTCAGCCGCACCCCCTCGACGGTGGGGACACGCCGGCTGCCCATTCCCGCCCGGAGGCCCTCGAAGTCGAAACCATTCGTGCCAAACGGAGTGTTCTTCAGCAGCCGTTCCAGGTACGCCTGGCCTTCCGGCGAAACCTCAGTGGGCACTTCGCCCGGTTTGCGGCGTGTCTCTTGCGCCCCGGCGGGAACGGCAAGCAGCAGTCCCGTCACGACGCACCAGGCGGCAAACCCGCAACCGCGCCCCGGGCGTCGCGCCAGGTTCTCCGCGCGACTCCGACCCGCAGCGGTTGCCTCGCCGTCGCGGCAGTCGCCCCGCTCATGGGCTCTCTGCTTTGCCTGACTGTCGTTCATCGCGAACTCCCAAGCCCTGGATCTGGCCAACACGGGAAGCCCCGCTTCCCATCGACCTTGTTTTATGTGTCAGACTCCCCGGTTGTCCAGAACGTGGGGAGGTGGGGAAACGGAGAAGCGCATGACGAAAAACGACTGGCAACCGAGAAATCGGCCCGATTCTGACCGGTGGCTGCCTCGCGGCAGCTCAGGGACATCTCGATCCGACTATGATACTCCGATGGTCGCAGGCAGTTCGCAGGGTCCCGCGGCGAGCGTACGGGTGTCAGTCCCTGCTTGTTCTTTTCGTGAGCACCGTCATGCCAAGACTGCTGAGTCGTCTGTGCCTCTGGTTTCCCCTGGTCGCGGTAGTCATCAGTGTCGCAGCGTCGCCGGTCAGGGCCCAGGGGACCGAGCCTGTCCAATCGTCGGCAGGACAAACCTCCGAGGCGAAGTCCGAGACCAAGCCCGAGCCACAGGAGGAGACCGAGGAAGACCGCGCCACACAGCAAGCGGTGAAGGCGACCTTCGGCAAATCGATCGCCGAGTTGGAGCAGGAATACGAGGGAAGGCTGAGTGCAGCTCCCGAGGCGGTCCGCATGCTGGTCGAGATTGCGCACGGCGGGGATATGGGACCGCAAGGGGGTTGGTTTGGTCCGGCACAGTCGAAATACAGCCTCGAGTGGCTGCTCTTGGTCCATGGCAAAGAGAAGGGAGCTCGCCTGAAAGCTGATGACTTTCGGGGCTTGCCCCATTGGCTGACGCGGGTGGACCGGAACCAGGATGGTGAAGTCACGCCCGAAGACCTCGACTGGTCCGATCGCAGCCCCTGGGTGCAGCAGGCGAATCTGATCAACCGGTTTTTCCGCGCGATGGACCCCGACAATGACGGTTTCGTGATGGAGGGGGAATGGCAGAGTGTGTTTCGCCGCATCGCCCAAGGACAAGAGGCCATCAGCGCCGACGACCTGACCGACTCGCTGCTGGCGGGGACCGGTAGCCCGTCCGGTTCCGCACCCGTTGATGGGCCGTCGCGGAATGTGTTGCTGCGAGGATTGATCGGCGGAGAGATTGGATCGCTGAAGGAAGGCCCCAACGTAGGAGAGACCGCACCCGACTTCGACCTCAAGACGCATGATGGGAAGGGATCGGTTCACCTGGGCGACCTCTTGGGAAAACAACCGATCGTGCTGGTGTTCGGCAATTTCACCTGTCCCCCTTTCCGCTCGCGGTACTCGGGAGTTGAGGCGGTGTACCGGCGGTTTTCGCACGAGGCGACCTTTTTGTCGATCTACGTTCGCGAGGCCCATCCGAAAGAGGGCTGGAAGATGGAGGTGAACAGCCGGTTGGGGATCGAGGTCATCCAGCCCAAGACCTACAGCGAGCGGGTCTCGGTCGCCACTCAGTGCCATGGGCTGCTGAACTACACGATGCCCCTGCTGGTCGATGAGATCGACGACCGGACGGGGAACGCCTATAGCGGCATGCCGGCCCGCATGTATGTGATCGACCCACGGGGCAAAGTGGTCTACAAGGGGGGGCGCGGTCCCTTTGGGTTCCGTCCGCGCGAAATGGAGCAGGCCCTGGTGATGTGTCTGCTGGAACAACACCTCGCCCAGCCAGCCGCCCCCGCCGGCAAGCCCGCCCCGACTGACTCGGAGAAGCCCTGACCCCGTTGCGGTCAGAACGAAACGTGGCCGCCATGTTTCACATGGTGCGACCAGTCAGAAAAAACGACAACCGGGTGAAGCCCCTACCGAACGGGGCTCCACCCGGTTTTTTCATTTCGCAGATGGCCAACCGACCCCGGCCGCAATTGATCTCGGAATGATTTTCACGCACCCCGCAATTCGAATTGCAGCCGTTCCGTTACTTGCAACCGTCGTAGTCGACAGTCACGCAGCCGTTGCGGTGCGAGCGGATATCGACGGCGTACTTGCCATAGTCGTACCGCACATGGGTCCCGTTGCGATTGCAGGTAACCCGAGGGGGGCAGACGCTCGAGGGGGGAACACAAATCTGCACGGCCACGCAGCGCGGTTGATCGCACGGATCGCACTTGTCATCCCGCCAGCAGGGATCCTGCACCATCACCACCATCGGCACCGCACAGGGATGCACCCGCTTCTCATCGCGGTACCGGACATTGCGGTACAGGGGAACGCCACACTCCGCCACCCCCACCGGATGACATCCAGGAACCAATCCACCGGCGTGGTGGCCAGCTGAGATGCTGCCGGTCACTGCCACCAGCACCAACAGGCTGGCCAGACTGCTGAACACGATTTTCTGCACGACTCGTCTCCTCCTGTGAAACGGAACCTGAAGGGGCGGTCGCCCCCGGTTGGAACCCGCGTCGACCGCCCGAGGAATGGTGTCCAAAAACCAAACCCCCACTCCATTCCTCGATTCTAGGAACGCCATCTCCGAAAAGTACAGCAACCTTGCCGGTCGGCGACTTTGGGCAACCTGGGAATTGTGGGAATTTTTGCGGGGTTGGAGGACTGATTGAATCCGCCAGTTCAATTCACGATAATTCCGCCGAGCGACTGGTGGCGCCAGCGGTTGGGACGGCCCCAATTCGTGGGATGGGTGACCCATTTTGAGTTTCCTCACACGCAACAGCGCGGGCATGCAACAAGAGCTTCTCGTCGACTGCACGCGAGACCGGCCGGCCCCCGCGAGGGCCATCTCCCCCCGGTGTTCCGGAGGGACGTTCCCGACGTCTCGCGGACATCTCCGACCCGCCGCCTGGCCGAGGCTGCTCTGGGGTACTCTGCTGGCCGCCTGCCTGGGCTGGGAAGGAATGGGCTGTTCAACGCCCACCGCCGAGACCACCCAAGATGACACGGCCCCGCAGGAAACGGGGGGCGAAGCAACCGCCGGACCAGACGAGGCCCCTCGGCCGCGCAAAAAGCCGACCAAGGCGAAGGGGACGGCCCGAAAGGGTGAGCAGCGGAAGGGAATTCCCAAAGACATCTGGCCCGAAGTCTGGCTCGAAAACCCTTCCGAGGTCGCCGCCCAGAAGGGACCGGGAATGGGTGGTGGTGGGGCTCCGGCCGGCACCCCCACAGCCCCTGACACTGTCGCCACCCGCACCGCGGCCGAACCGACGGCCGATCCATCCCCCGCGACCACCCCCGCCCCCTCTACAACACCTGCCCCCCCCGCCGGCGGCTCCTCCGACTGGGTCAGTCTGCTGGGGCCCGAAGGGTTCGCCGACGAATCGAAGTCGATTCGCTCCAATCTCACGGCGAAGCTGCAGTCGGTGGGAACGTTCAATGGGGCCTATCGCGACATCCAGGTGGACGCCGCCGTGCTGGCCGCGCTCGCCCAAATCGCCCCCGACTACTCCGACGCCCCCAGTTGGAAGAAAAACGCGGTCTTGGTTCGCGACGTGGCGGCCGAGTTGGGACGCGAGGCCAACTCGGTGGGCGATAAGTTTTACAAGCCGTCGCGAGAGGCGTTCGACAAACTCGACTCGCTCTTGTCGGGCAGTGTTCCCCCGGGGCTCGAGTCGGGTCCCCCGAAGATGCAGTTCGTCAACATTTCCCCGCGGTATCCGCTGATGAAACGGTTCGAGCGGGCCCAAACGTACTTGAAGGGAAGCGTGAACAACGCCGACCTGCTGAAAAAAGAGGCCGAAAAGGTGCAGCGCGAAGCCGGGGTGATCGCCCTGCTGGCGGAGGTGATTCTGAGCGAAGGTTACGACTCGTCGGATGACGACCTGTACCGCGAATTGGTCTCGGGGGTGCGCGAGGGAGCGCTCAAGGTGGTGGCCGCCGCC
>JBKCTR010000161.1:0-5540 GCA_046318755.1 Planctomycetaceae bacterium | reverse complement strand
ATACGACTTCTCCTGATCGGGAGCGATGTGCCACAGGCTGACGGCGAACGACTTGGTCCCGGGGGGGGCATCCTTCCATTCGACCGCGGGAGACTGGCTGGCCCCATCGCAGGTGCAATCGACGGTGAGAAATCCCTGGTCATCGATCGAGGAACTCGTCACCGTCAGCCGCGGCAGGTTCGATTCCCGCTGGGGAGCATCTCCCGGTCGCGCGTTGGCGGCGGGACGTTCCTCGCCGCCTGGCGGACGCGGGTCGTTCCGTCGCGGTGGATTATTCTCTTTGCGAGGGGGCCGATTTTCGCCACGCCGAGGACGGTTGTCGTCACGCGGTGGCGGATTGTTCCCGCCGCGCGGTGGCGGCTGGCGCTCTCTGCCCCCCGGACCACGCTGCCTTGGGGAATAGGTCTCGGTGGTCGTCTTGCCGCTGGTGTCGGTGAACGTGAAGGTGGCCGAGCCACTGGCACCCAGGGTGTACCCGACCGTCCCCTTCTTGCCGGCGACCTCATAGGTCAGCAGATAGCTTCCCGGCTTGGTCTCCTCGAAGCCGGTGATCTGCGCTCCCTTCATGGGGGGTAGCGACGGCCGCACAGGTTCGGCACGCGGTTGCGGATCGACCTGTCCGTCACGCTTCACCACCTCGCCATGGAAACCACCGTTGAGATACGGATAGGTCTTGGTCGCATGATAGTGGTAGTTGCCGTTCGCATCCTTGTGACCGTTGAAGTCGTCGAGTCCCTTCACCGGCGAACCATCCGGCTCTTCGTAGCCGTAAATCGGGTAACCATCCAGCGCATACGCGATCGGCAGTCCCTTGCCGATCGTTTTCTCGAGATGCACGGGGGCGATGTGATAGTGGTAATCATCCGCCCGACCGCAGTGGCCACCGAATTCGTCGAGTTCGCCGAAGAGAAACGCATCGTCACCGCGATTGTTGAGGGGATTGAAGATCGGGATGCCGTTCACCGCCAGCGCGATCGCCCCACGCAGGAAATCGTTTTTGGCCGACTGCGGGTTCTTCGCCGGGACCGGCTGCAACGGGATCCGCCAGGCATTGTCGCCGAAGTATTTCTGAGGCAACGGCACCTGCTGCTGCCATGCCGTGATTCCCACCATCAGCGGATGATCGGGCATGCCATTCGACTCGACATACAAGAACCGCTCGTCCCAGCGGGTCTGAATCGCTTTGAGTTTCACGAACGGATCGAAAGCATTGGCGATCTCTGGAACGGATTTGTTTCGCACACCTGGCCCCTTTTCATTCGGTCCGCGTTGAGCGAGCAAGAGCTCTCCAGGAGGTCTCACAGCGGCGGCGTGGCGAATGTCGCTCATCTTTTGCGACACCCACACGCGATTCTCTTCCGTCAACGATTCCCAGGGGAGAGTGACCAGCGAATCATCCGGCCTTCGAATCTGCACGACTCCCTCGCGCGACATCACGAACGAACCCTGTTCGCGGAATCCACCGGATGCTGCAGACCAGATGCGATCAGTCGTCGCCGCCTGCTCTCGGGCCGGAGTCGTCTTCTTGCGGTGTGAATGTCCAGGGTGTGCCTGGGCGGCGGACACCGACACTCCCCAAACGAGCAGGGAGACAATCACGTGCGTGCTGCGGTGCATGGAACATCCTTGGCGAAGAAGCGGCAGAGTCATGGGGGTCAATCCGCGCGGGTCATTTCTTCGGTTTTTTCTCGTTTCTCTTGTTCTTGCCCCCTTGGTTCCGTTTCGGCGCCGGTTGAGCGGGATCGTAGTCGGGATTGGGGGTCGGCATCTGAGCGGCGACCGCCTTGAGATAACGATCGAGGCGGTCGCGGAGTTGGCTGGTCTCCGCGGGTCGGCGTTGCGCCAAATCGTTCCGTTCGCCGATGTCCGATGCCAGGTCGTACAACTCGTCGTGATTGTCTTCGTAGAAATGCAGCAGTTTCAGATCGCCGAGGATGATGGCCGAGTGGGGGGTATCACCCTGATAGTGCGGGAAGTGAAACACCAGTTCCGCACGGGGGCGTTTGACGTCCCCCTGTCCGTCATTCGCCAGGAGCCCGGCCAGGCTGCCCCCTTCAATCCCCTTCGGCAGCGTGTTCAAGGCGATCCCGGCCCACTCGCAGAAGGTCGGAAACAGGTCATACCCGACGACCCGTGTCTGACACCAGGAATTCGCCTTCACCGAGGGGCCGCGCACGATGAATGGAACACGAATTCCCCCTTCCCACATTCCCCCTTTACCTCCCGCGAGCACCCTTTTCCCGCCACTCGCTCCGTTGTCCGACATGTAGATGACAAACGTGTTCCCCGTCAGACCGAGGCGGTCCAGGGAGTCCAGAACCCGGCCAACGCCGGTGTCCAGGTCTTCCGTGATCGCGGCAGTGGCCACCCGCTTGGCATTCCCGCCCGGCAGCGCCCGTTCGTACTTGGCCAGCGTGGCTTTGTTCGCGTTCTGGGAAGCGTGCAGAGCGTTCCAGGAGAGTTGAATGAAGAACGGTTTTTTGGCCTTCGAACTCTGCTCCATGAATGCCTCGGCCCGGTCGGCCATCCCGAAGATGTCGACCGGGTTCGGGTCGTGGAACTTGAACGCATTCTCATTCCCCGTGTCGCCATCCGATTCATCGAAGCCGTGCTGCTCTGGCCCGCCGCCGCCGATGTGCCACTTCCCATAATGTGCTGTCGCATAACCCGCCCCGCGCAACAGTTCGGCGATGGTTGTTTCGTTGGCCGAGATCCGTTTGACGTTCCGCGGTTCCAGCAGTTTGTGGCCCGCCTCCGGCGGCGCGGCCTTCGTCCAGTGCAACGCCGCGGGACTCTTGCCGGTCATCAGGCTGATCCGCGTCGGCGAACAGACCGAAGCCGGCGCATACGCCGCCGAGAACCGCATTCCCTGCGAAGCGAGTTTCTCGAGATTGGGCGTGTGAAAGATGTCTCCCTTCGATCCAGGAAGCTCGGGATGCATGGCCACCGAGGTCCCGTTCCAGGCCTGATCGTCCGACAGCATGAAGACGATGTTGGGACGTTCGGCGGCCACTCCAAAGGTCGGCCGCCAGAACAGACACATCGCGAACACAATTCTCACCAACACCATTCTCAAGCAGACAACTCTCATCGCGGGGACTCTCCCGGTGGGTGACAGACATTAACCAGACCAACTCATCGTTTGGGGGGCCGTGGCGATTTCGGTTTTTTTGGCGTTTTCGGAGGTGCGTCGGGCACGACATTGTTCAGGTTGGAAAAGTCCGGCCGGGGCTTGCCATCCGGTGGCGCGGGAACGACATGACGGAAAATGACTGTGTTGTCGAGTTCGACGTCATCGGTCCAGATGAACCGCGCTCCTCGGAAGTCGTGCTCAAAATAGGGCTGTTTCGGACCGATCTGCGCCTCGGTGTACTCCCTGGCCCGCCCCCAGGCACTGTCGTCAAAATCGACGGCGTACCAGTTCTCTGGGATCGGGTTGTTTTCAACTCGGGGGTTCTTTGTCTCGCGGTCGATCGGTCCCCACGAAAACCGTTGGGCTTTCCATTGGGCGTTCGTCACTGTGCCGTCGCCGAATTTCAGAATGAAACCACCGTCGCCAATGTTCGTGTTGGCATATTCCATGCCCGTTTGTGGATCGGCATTGTCCTTCGCCATCACGGCGATGGTCATGGGATAGGTGGGCAGAATGTCGACCGAGACCACGTTGTGCGGGATGAACCTGATCGAATCGACCGCGACCAGTTCGCCATTGAGATACAGGATGAACCAATTGTCGGCGTACACATTCGCCTTGATGGTGTCGCTCATTTGTGGTTTTCGGATCGTGCCACCGGGGGGCTTTTGCCGGGGCTGCCCCCAGGCGAACCACCCACCCAGAAAGAGCACCGCAAAAGCCGTGCTGACCGCAATCGACCGCGCCATCGTTCATTCCTCCTCGACAATCCGATCGGGTGCATGATGGGAGACATGCTCGAAAAATCGATCGCCAAGGTCCCGTTCCTCGACAAGCGTCAGCCGCACTGTCAACCGCTCGGGGCCATACGGCATTTCGATGAATCGCATTTGCCGGATCTGACCGGTCGTCACCGCGTAGATGATCTCAACCCGCCGGGGACCGGGTATGCCGCGCTTTTTTGTGGCCACCAGCGATCGCCGCGACGCATCGGACGGTTGAACATCCCCCTCGTCCGATTCCACGGGCATAAGTCGCACTTCATACCGTTCCCGCAGTTCCGCCAGACCATCTTCGATGTTGATCAGCGGGATGGCCGACTCATGCCCCGGCAGATCACGATGGAATCGGGTCAGGTCGGTACTGACCCGCACAGGTCCGTCGGGGCGCACGGCCCAACTGGTTCGCCCATCGCTGCCGGTGACAAACGGCAGGCCGTCTGTCGTGGTGCGGATCAAAACGAACTGTTGCCCCGCACGCACATGCAGAACGGCACCATCGAGTGGCGGTTTCGGGGGACGCCCCGACTCCGGCGTGGTCCGTCGCTCGCCAGGTTTCGCCGGGATGGCAACTTCTTCAACGACGATCTGATACGTCCGATCGGTCGCCCGTGCGCTCGCGGCGATGAGTCGGTTGAGTTCCACCACGGCGGCTGCCGCGGGAGACTCCCCCAATTCTTTCCACAAAACCGCCATCACGACCACCACCCCACTCAGGGCGAGCATCGCCACGGCTGTTCGCACCCACCAACGCGTCTTCGAAGCGCGAGGGGTCTCGGTGACCCGACGCGAAGCGACGCTGGGGTCTGTTTTGGAAGTCAGGGCTGCCACGGCGAGGAACTCCCCTCGCAGGCGATCATGCAGCCACACTGCCTCGGCAAATCTCTGGCGGTTTTGTGGCGACTCGTGAAGCCAGTGGACGAACGCCGCAGACTGGTCGGGAGTGAGTGTTTCGTCGAGATAACCGTCGATCAGGTCTTGAGAGTCGAGCATTAGAGTCCTCCGCCTGACGCCGCGGCTTTGCGTTCGATACATGACCGCAATTGGTCGCGAATTCGCTGCAACGCCTTGGCAACCGAGTTGGCGGTCATCCCCAGCGACTCGGCAATCGCCGCCGGCTTGAGATTCTGCCCATATCGAAGATCACAGAATTCCCGAGCCCGTCCCGGCAGTTCTCCCAGACAATCCGTCACAAAATCCAGAGAGCGCAGCCGGTCCGGAGTGGTCCCTTCAAACGTGGTGGCCAGGGAGGTGAGCAAATCGTCGTCAAAGACCAGCCGGTCGCGATGCTGCCGCCGGAGATACAACCGGATCTGGTTTTGCGCAATTCCCAAGGCCCACCCGAGAAACGAACGGTCGGGATCGTACCTCGCAAACGATTCGAAGACCGCGACGGCAATCTCCTGCAAGACGTCGTCCCGTGCCGCAAAATCCCGCACGACCGAGGTGACGTAGGCCGACACCACCGGCTGAGCCAGCGTCCAAAGTCTCGTTGCCTGAAGTGTCTGTGGATCCACACCAGTCTCCCAATTCACCCCTCAGAATCACTTATCCACAGGTCAGAAATCATGACATCGATTCCCGGAAATTTTGGCTGTCATCGTCATCGGCCCCCGTCACCCCGAACG
>JBKCTR010000160.1:0-2928 GCA_046318755.1 Planctomycetaceae bacterium | reverse complement strand
CGGTTCCCGCCAGAATACGGTCTCCCGCGACGTTCCAGGCAGCCGCTGTCACCCGCCCCCAGTCGGCCGGCCACTCCAGCCGCTCGCCGGTTTTCAGGTCGTACAGGTATTGCGAGTCGGTGCGGGCGTAGGGTTGGCAGAGTAGCCATCTGCTGGAAGGATGGAAGAAAACGTCGTCCAACCGTACGGCATCGGGGTGTTCCAGCAGGGCGACGGGGACGGGGCAGCGGTCGAGAAAGTGCCTGACCCGAATGGCGTCCGCCCCCTCCGCCCCGGTGGCCAACAGATCGCTGGTCTCGGCGGCCGCATGGGAGAAATAGAGTGCCGCCAGATGGGGCCGACCCACCTGACCGGCTCCCAGCCCCAGGCTCCGATACGAATCGGCCAGCGCCCGGCTTTTGTCGCGGTTGGTCTCTCGCAGTTCGTTCTGGCGGGCGGACAGCGCTTCCTGGAGTTGGCGCTCCTGTTTCTCCGCCAGGTAGTAATACCGCGCGCTTCCCAGCGATCCCAGAACCACCACCGTCACCAGCAGGGCGACCATCGCCAACAGGCCCGCCACCGCCCGATTCCGCCGGGTCCAGCGCACCGCCCGCCCGCTCCAGCCCACGGGGCGCGCCGCGATCGGATGTTGGTCGCAGAATCGATCCAGATCGTCGGCCAGCGCGGCACCGCTTGGGTAGCGCGACTCGGGGGACTTTTCGAGACACTTCAGGCAGATTGTCTCGAGGTCCCGGGGAACGGCCGGATTCAGCAGCCGCGGCGACAGGGGTTCATCGTGTCTTACCTGCTGCACAGTCTGCCAGACATCCTCCCCCTGAAACGGGGCCCGCCCCGTCAGCAGTTCGTACAGGATCGCCCCCAGCGAGTAGATGTCGGTGGCGGGCCCCGCCCGTTCCCCCTCTCCCACCAGTTGCTCGGGAGGAGCATACGACGGCGTCCCCAGCAACTGCCCGTGCCGGGTCCGCTCCTGATCGGAATCCAGCAGCTTCGCCAGGCCGAAATCGGTGATCTTGGGCGCAACCAGGGCGAGGGGCAACTCCCGCGTTGAGAGGGTCGACGCGGGCACCCCAGTGTCCAACAGCACGTTGCTCGGCTTCAAATCGCGATGAATCACCTGTTCGTTGTGGGCAAAGTGGATCGCCCGGGCCAGTCGCGAAACGAACTTGGCGCTGTCGAGGGAAGCATGCGGCCGCCCCTTGAGTCGATCCGCCAGAGACCCACCAGCCACATACTCCAACTCGAGGAAGGGACGCTCCTCCCACGTGTCGATCCGATGGATCTGAACGATGTGAGGATGCCTCAGCCGGGCAATCGCCTCAGCCTCACGGCGCAGCCGTTCCAGCGAATCCGCCTGCAACTGCCGTTCGCCCAACATCTTGATCGCCACCCGGCGATGCAGGCGCACATCCTCCGCCTCGTACACCAACCCCATGCCTCCCTGCCCCACGACGCGCACGAACCGGTAACCGGGAATCTGCGGCAGTTCCCGAGTCTCTGTCGTTCGCTCGGCGGTCTCCCCGCCCCAATTCAGCGACGCCGCCGCCACGCGGGCGAGGCGTGTCCAATACTCGCGATCGGCCACCGTGGACTCCTTCGCGACGATCGCCGAGGCTTTTTTCAACGACTCCCAAGACAACTCGGGGTCATCGGTCAGGCGTTCGAGTCGCGACAGACACTGGGGGCACTCGCACAGGTGCCGATCGATCAACTCGGCACTCGTGGAATCCAATTGATCTTCGACCAACTGGTAAAGCACCTCGTCGCTGGGACAGGGCACCGTGGTCATCCCTGCTTCAAGGCCAGCAATTCATCCCGCAGAATCTTTTGTACGCGGTGCCGGGAGACGTAGACGTTGGTCAACGACATTCCCGTCTCTTGGGCCACCTGTTCTCCCGACGCCCCCTGCAACGCCTGCATCTCAAAGGCCTGCCATGTCCGCGGCTCCACCCGGGACTTGGTCCGGGCCATGGCCACTTCCAGCAAATCGCGATCCACCTCGATCTGCAGACGCTCCTGCAGGGTTCTCCAGGCGGGTTTCAGCGCCAGCAACCGCTCGGCCAAGCCTCCCCCCAACGCTTCCGCGAACCGCCCTTCCTGCGCCAGTTGCTGCTGCACCTGCCACATCACGGTCTTCAGCCAGTGGCGAAATCCTTGTTGTCCATTCCGCCGATACCGCCCAATGTGCTCCACCAGGTTGAGCAGCACCTCCTGGACCAAGTCCCGCGCATCCTCCGCGGGCAAACCCGATTCCTTCGCCCAATCGAGCATCAGCCGGCCATACCGATCGATGAACTCGGCCCAGGCCTCATCATCGTGCTCGGTGTGACGCAGCCTCTTCAAGAGTGAGATCGAGGTGCTGAAACTCATGGTGACCATCGCAGAAGGGAACTGAAGAGCCCAAGGGGGCCACTCAAATCCGATTCCCAGTCGGACCGGCGACAGACTTCGGAACGAGAGGCAAACCGCCCCGCCAGAGACCCTCTGCTCTCGCCAAATCCATGACTTCCCCCCCGACCTTCGCGATCAGAACTGCATCCGCTTCCGAAGCCACCTTGGCTCTTCCATCCACAACGACAACTCACCCTGTCAGACCGATCTCAAACCATCGGCCTCAAACCAGGTGGGCCACACTCTCAAGTCATGCCACGACCGGAGGAATCCGGAAACCCAATGGCACGGTCCCGATGGCAGAGGATCGTGAAACACCGCACCTCGCGTTGGCGCTTCACACCCAAGTATGAACGCCGCCAGGGGAGAGGTCGACAACTCACATGGCCTGACACCGGTTTGAACAAACGCTCTGAGAAGCCCTTGAACAGCGAACAATCGGTTGAATTGCTCATCATTCCGCAGAGTTGGTTCTAGGTATTGGGAATCGGACCGCGTCGTCCGGTCCGTCTTCAGCGAGTTTTCAGCGACTGCATTTAG
>JBKCTR010000159.1:0-6121 GCA_046318755.1 Planctomycetaceae bacterium | reverse complement strand
GGCTGGGAGTCTGGCTGCATGGCCTGGCGGGAGATCTCGCGGCCGACAATTGGAGCGAGCCCGGATTGATTGCATCGGACTTGCCCAAGTTCCTGGGGGCCGCCTGGCGTCGAGTGCTGGCGACTCGCTGAGTGGCCGAGGGCCGAGTGTGACTTCAGCAACCCCGCATGTGCAACCGCAGCAGGTTGAGGGCGGACTTTGTGAGGCGGGCCTGGGCGATGGCCGGATCGCCCGCAAGGTTGATTTCCCGCACCTCAATCGACCCTTGGGGGCCGGCCAATGCGTAGTGTGCCAGGGGAGCTTCAGCCGCCTGTTCTTGATCCTCCAGGGATGATCGAGCGGTGATGGCCAAGGCGTAGTCTGTCTGCAGCTTGATGCGGGTCGACACCGCCAGTTGAGTCGCCCGCTCTGGGCCATGGGGCTGGGTTTGCGAGACGTTGCTTGGAGAAATCTCCAGAAATGCTGCGAGCGCGTGATCGGAAAGTCCAGTCAACCCACCGCGGTAGATCTTCCCCCCAGGATCAAGTCGCAGGAGCCGACGCGCCAACAGGCCACCCGAGGCTCCTTCGCAGGACGCCAGGGTCTCGCCGCGGACCTTTAGCTGTCCAAGGACAATGTCTTCTAGTTCTTCCTCTTCCTCCCCGTAGATATGCTCGCCCAGGCGGTCCAGAATCTGGCCCCGAGTCGCCAGGATCTTTTCCTGGGCAATCTCCGCTGAAGGGGCTTCGGCCACGATTCGCAACGTGATGGTGGCCTCGTGAACCGTGATACCCACCTCGGGATCCCGACCCCGAGATGTGATGTCCCCGAGCAGTTCCTCGGCCGCGGATTCACCCAGCCCGAAACACTGCAATCGGGCGTGGCGAATCACCCGTCCCGTGGCGAGTGGACTCAACCGGGGTAGGATTTGTTCCCGGAACATGGGCTTCATTTCACTCGGAACACCCGGCAGTGCGGCGATCAGGCAGGGAGATCGCGAGCCGCGCGGAATTTCGAGCCAGATTCCCGGAGCTGTGCCCCGGGGGTTCGGAATGGGGGTGGAACCCCGTGGAAACATCGCCTGAATCACATTGCGTTCGGGCATCTGCCGGCCCCGACGGGCAAACATGCTCCGGATGATCTCGAGCGAGGGCTCGTGGAGAATCAGATCGACCTCCAGCATCTGAGCCAACGCCTCACGTGTCAGATCATCGAGGGTCGGCCCCAAGCCCCCGGTGATGATGATCAGTTCGGCCCGGTCGGCCGCAATCCGGAAGGCGTTGATATTGGCCTGCAGATCGTCGGCCAACGTGGTGTGATAATGGACTGGAATCCCGATCCCGGCGAGTTCCAGACTCAGCCATTGGCTGTTCGTATCGAGTTTGGCACCACTGGTGAGTTCGGTGCCGATGGCAATGGTCTCGGCTGGCATGGGTTCAGTAATTGAAATTCAAGGAGACTCCGGAGGCTGCATGGTTCGCGTCGAACCATGGATTGACTCTCCACCGGGATTCGGCCGTTGCCTGACGTGACAACGCGACAGACTTGCCAATGGTGTATCCGAGGATGGATCCAAACACCACGTCGGACAGATCGTGTTCGCGCTGGTCGATGCGACTCCAGCCCACGAGGCCGGCCATGGCGTAAGCCGGCAGGCCCGCCCGCCAGCCGTACCAGGTTTCGATGTTGGCGGCGATCGAAAAGCAACTGGCGGAATGAAACGAGGGAAAACCATATCTCCCATCCTGGAATTCGTTGGAGGGTCGCTGGGTATCGGCAATCCCTTTGATGGTGACTGTTGCCACCGAGGTGAGAGAGTAAGACGAAATTGTGGAGCGGAAGAAGTCGTGCAGCGGCTCGTCCTGCCGCCACAGGCTCCACGTGTAACCCAGCAGCAAGGTGGGGACCTGCCACCGAAACTCACCGAATTGCCGCAAGATCTGCGAACCCTCTCCCCACCGGTCTGGGGAACTTGCCGTCCATTCCCGGACCTCTCCATCGGCCCCCTCCCGCAATCCCAGAGCGACACCTGTTCCGATTCCCAGAATCAACGCGTTTTCCCAGACAAACACGGATCGCAAATCAGATCGCAAATCTGGCAGAAAGTCGCGCACGTCGTCCCGAAATGTGAACAGGGGAACAGATTCTGTGCTCAATGCCGGGTCCAGATCTCGCCAGTCCAAGGGCCAGGTGTCGTCGGGAGTCTCGCTCTGGGCGGCCCGTTGCAGTCCCAGCATCAACAGGGGATCGTTCCCCGGCTCCGAGTCGGGGGACAGATCGAACGGAGCCAGCCCGGTCGAGATCGAACTTTCGTCCGCGATCTCCCCGAAAGCACCGTTCGTGGGATGCCATGCACCGGGCTGCGACCCGGGGTGGGTGAGTGGAGGGGCTGCCGGGGCCGGTTGAAGCGGTATTTCTTCGCCAAGCGACTCGTGATTTTCGAGGTTCTCCATGGCAACGATTCGATCCAGCGCTCCCGGGGAACCCGGGACCTGGCGGAGTGCAACAGCCGAGCGCTCTTCCCCTCCCGGTAACGGCGAGGGGACAATGCAGCAGCCAAGAAGCACTGCGACGACAAAGATCCCGGGTGGCCGAACCGGACGAGTTCGGTTCGGGTTGCCGGGAGCGATGGCCGTGCAGGGGGCAGGGCGAAGAAGACACATACGAAGTCACTTCGGACCATCGTGACCGGAGCGATCAGGGAAAGCGCTGCAATCACTACAAACTGCCTGAGTCTGCCAACCCGCTCTCAGTTCTCCTCGGAGGTCAAATTTTTGAGCAGTTCCAAAGCCTCGCGGTCGCGGGGCAAGATGGTGACTGTCTCTTTCGCCAAGGCGATGGCGTCTGTGGTTCTGTTCAATTTTTGCAGGGTTTGTATGAGCAGGGCGCGAGCGCGGCTGTGGACTGGATCGACCGTCAAACAGGCTTGCAGAGGGGTCACGGCGTCGGCCTGCCGATCCAATTGAGATAACACCCGCCCATGTCTGTACAGGGATTCAGAATAGTCGGGCTTGAGTCGGGCTGCCTCGGCGTAGGCGGTAGCGGCAGATTCCCACTGGCGATCGCTTTCGAGGGCTGTTCCGAGCGCGAATCGGCACTGCGGATCGTTGGGGAACTGTTGGACTGCGTTTCGGAAGATCTGGGTGGCTTCAGCGAGACGGCGTTGCCGCAATCGAATCTGGCCCAGATTGATCTGCAGACGCGCGAGATCTGGGCGGGTTTCAATGAGTTTTTGCAGCAAATCGGCTGCTTCATCGAACCGCTCCTGAGACAGCAGAACGTCGGCGGTGCGCGCCAAGCGATTCAGTGACTTGTCTTCCTGTTCCATCACTGCGAGAAACTCATCTGGCAGGCTGGGGCGGGTCTGGGGCAACAGACTGGCCGTTTCCTCCAGGTCGGCCGCCGCGATCAAATCCCCCCGCATCCGCATCAACCGAATTTTCTCGACCAGCACGTCGCGGGATGAGACATTGATTTCCAGGGCTTGTTGCAGGCGCTGCTCCGCCTCCTGCAGCTGCCCCAGGCTCATTTCGAGACGGGCCAAACCGAGAAGCGGATCGGCACTGTGTGGTGCCAGTTCGGCAGCCTGAAGGTATTTGCGACGCGCTTCTTCGGGGCGATTCAGCCTGACCAGCAGGTTGCCATATCGCATGAATAGCGGGGCGTAATTCGGTCGGTAGCGTTGGGCGTGGCGGTACGTTTCCGCAGCATCCGACAGGTTGAAGTCCTCCTCAACGATCCCCTTGTAGTACCGCCAACGGAACTGTTGGGGGTCGAGACGAACTGCCTGCCGAAAACACTCGAGGGCCTCGTGGCGGAAGTCGTGGGCGTAACACAACATCCCGAGACGTCCCCGGGCCAGGGCTGATTCGGGCTCATTGCGGGCTTCAACAACGGCTTCATCGATGGCGGCAGCAATCGTTGGAGAGGCTCGGGAGGTGTCGATCTCTGGAGGGGGGGGGCTCGGCGGGGCGGCGAACCAGACATAAATGGCCCCGGTGCTGATCAGCAAGCCCAAAGCCACCAGGTAGGCACGCACTTGGTTCACGAGATCGTCTCAGGGAGAGTCAGCCGGACTATGACCTGTCAAACATAAACTACCGAGATTTCCGGGGAAAGTCTTGGCCGATCAGTGTCGAAAGGGGGGGGGGGCTTGGTGGACATCCTAATGCTGTCTGGCTCATTGTTCGCGAGGCACCAGAGCGCCCGGACCCCTGCCTTGGTTGGCGCTTTGGGTTTGGCGAGAGCCAGGGGATGACGTCTCGACGCTCTGTACGCCAGGAAACGGCGGGTGATGGGTTGTCTCGAGGATCTGTTCGGTTTGTGTGGAGAAAGTCGGCAGTTGTTCGGTTTGGCAGCAGTGCTTGCCTGATCCATTTGCATGGATTGACGTTCCCTGGGGAATTTCGACCTGTCAAGTGACAGGCATCGTGGAGTCAGAAACTGCGGAAATTCTTGGCTACCTTCGTCTGGGGTTTCGACTGGGTTGGAAATTTCCAGAGTTTGGAACGCAACTCGCCTGAAGGAAAGTGTCCTTTTGAGATTGCCCATGCTGATCGGGAAATGTCTCCCGCAGATTGGGCGGTTCCTTGACGAGAGCATCCTCGGATCATGAGTTATCGCAGGCGCTGGCTAGGACTGTTCACCGTCTTCGCTCTGTGGGGAGTGTTGTGTCTCTGGAACGGCCCATTGGCGGCCCAGGAGGTTCCGGCGGACGCGAGTCCTCCAGCAGCCGCGCCCGCGGCGGCCCCGGCACTCCCCCCGTACATGACAGGCGTCAGTCCGTCGCCGGAGGCACCTCTCTGGCCGGATCCCTCCGGAGCCAATTCCGGTTACTGGATTACGCCTTCGGCAGGCCCTGTTGGAGACGACAATCCGGCCCAAAAGAGTGGTGGGGAGCTGTATGACCGAATCGCCCACAACATGTTCTCAATCAACACGTTGTGGATCCTGCTGTGCGGCGCCCTCGTCATGTTCATGCAGACGGGGTTTGCCTTGGTTGAAGGTGGGCTGTGTCGGGCCAAGAATTCCGCGCATACCTTTGCGATGAATCTGATGGTCTATCCGTTGGGCTGTCTGGCGTTCTACCTGTACGGCTTCGCCATTGGGTGGGGAAATTGGTTCAACGCGCCGGTGGCTCCGGGTTGGTATTCGCCCATGGGGCCGGGGACATCGTTGCTCAATTCGGGTTTCGCCCTCACGATCGGAGGCAAATCTTATGGCCTCTTTGGAACCACAGGATTCTGTCTGGCGGGGATGGATGACGTCAGCGTGATGACGTTGTTCTTCTTCATGATGGTGTTTATGGACACCACCGCCACCATTCCCACCGGAACGATGGCCGAACGCTGGGCATGGAAGAACTTCTGTCTGTTCTCGCTGTGGGTGGCACTTCCCTATTGTCTCTTCGCCCACTGGGTGTGGGGTGGAGGTTGGCTGGCACAGTCCGGGCTGAATTGGGGATTTGGACACGGCGTGGTCGATTTCGCCGGTTCCAGTGTGGTGCATGCGATGGGGGGAGCGATTGCTTTGGCCGGTGGGCTGATCATTGGACCCCGCATCGGAAAGTTTGTGAATGGACGTCCCCAGGCGATTCCCGGCCACAATCTGCCCTATGTGATTTCTGGAACATTCATTCTGGCATTTGGCTGGTTTGCGTTCAATTCCGGATCAACGCTGTCGGGGACTGATTTGCGGATGTCTACCGTGGTCGTCAATACGATGCTGGGGAGTGTGGGAGGGGCCATCTCCTGCATGGTTTACCTCATGGCGACGGGGCTGAAGCCTGATCCGTCGATGATCTGCAATGGAATGCTGGCCGGCTTGGTTGCCGTCACAGCACCCTGTGCGTTTATTGACAGTTGGGCGGCCCTGCTCATTGGAGCGGTGGGAGGAGTTTTGGTGGTGCTCAGCGTGTTTTTCTGGGATCGATTCGGACTCGACGATCCCGTGGGGGCCGTCTCCGTGCACGGAGCCAATGGCCTGTGGGGGACTTTGGCCTTGGGCCTGTTTGCCAATGGAAAGTACGGCAGTGGTTGGAATGGAGTTGTGCGACCCGAGTTTGTCAAACTCTATGGTTCGGATGGGGTGAGGGGTCTCTTCTATGGGGATGCGTCCCAGTTGTTCGCCCAGATCCTATCGT
>JBKCTR010000158.1:0-3120 GCA_046318755.1 Planctomycetaceae bacterium | reverse complement strand
GTGCGATTGACCGTTCGTGTGCCGCGCACCGCCACTTGTCGCGTCACAGGAATCTGCTGCGTGACAACGTTGGGTTCCCAACACTGCCGGCTCACATGGTCGGGAGTGAAGGCCATCCGCAGCGAGTAGGCGGCCCGGTTGAACGCCCCAAACACATCCGGACGATTGTCGTAGTCACAGGGAGCCATCTTCGGACGGCACTCCGTCTGGGTCACCCAGCGACCACAGTCTTTCTGCACGGTGCGGCATTCGGTGACGGTCTGGTACGACACCGTGGGAATCTGCACCGCCTGCGTCTCACAGACCCGGCGATACTCGGTGACGTCGCGGTCTTCGTACTCGGTGTAGTACTCGGGACGCTGCACCACGCGCTGCACTTCCCGGTACTCCGTCACTGGAACCGTCCGATAGCATTGCTGCACGGGGGGGGGACATGGCGGAGGACAGGGACGACAGCAGGGATCGAACAGGAATTGGGCGGACGCGGTCGTAGACAGACCACCCACCAGCAGCAGACTGGCGCAGGCCAGCCACCCGGGGAGAGGGGAGGGCATGGGTCAGACCTCTCGGGAAAGGAAGACGCGAAGGGAACGGAAAGCGAAGGACTTTCCGGCGGGCCGGTTGCGGGCGGGATTCCACAACCCTGCTCGTGAAGACCACGAGTGCTGTCGCCAGAAGGGACTGTCCCTCGTTCAGGAGAGGATGGCGATTTACCGGAAAACTTCAGATTTCGTCAAGATGAACTCACGAAATGCCGACGCCGCTGTCTCGATCACGCAAACTGGGAAGCCTGCGCAATCCAGACCAGGTTGCGGAGGGGGTCACTCGGAGCAACGGAATCTTTCCCGCTCCCCTCGGGCCTCGACTGCCCATCGCCGTGTGCTCCCGCGTCGACAATCTGCCTGGTCGAGACGCCGCGCGACGAAACACCCTGCACCCGGTCCAAATCGCACCCGGTCCAAATTACGCTCGGTCCAATTAGCGCCCTGGCCGTTCTGCGCCCTGTCCAATCCGCGACAGTTTCACGCGCCGACGCAGGACCCAGGTTCCGCGGTGGGCTGGCTGCCGATCGTCACGAGTTGAGCTGTGGTCGAGCCGGCGCCCCACCCAGAGGTCCCCCAGGAACGGTCGATCGGGATTCTTCAGTCCCCCTGCACATCACCGCGGCGGAACAGTCGGAACAAACCCTGCTGGTGGATTTCGAGAAAGCCAGCCTCCCCCAACCTCCTCAACAACACGTCATCCCGATCCCACACCAGCACGTGCGTGTAGATGCGCAGTGTCTGCAATGCCTCGGCATCGGACGCCTCCCGTTTGTAGACGGGAAACTTCTTTTCGACCGGGTACTCGCGATATTGCATCAGAGACAGCGTGCTGAGAGCGGGGAGACTGGCCCGACTGACCCCACCCAGTTCGATTTGGTAGTAATCGTGGCAGCGGGTCAGGGGACGAATGCCGCCGAACGCCGGGTTGTCGACCAGAACCTGCAGCAGCCGCGGGTTGCGCCCCACCAGCGGAATGCCCGAGACAAAATCGTCCACGAAGGAATGCATGGCGACCACCTCGCGGCAGATCATTCCCGAGGCGATAGGGGCCGCCACCACCAGGGGGGCCCACAGTGCCGCCAGCGCACGGGGCGAGGGAACGCGGGGCAGCAGTTGGGCCAGCACCGCCAACAGTAAAATGCCGATCAGCGGAATCAGCCGGGTATTGGCCTTGTGCCATCCGATGATTTTGTACGGGGCCACAAAGTAGAACAGGGCGAAGAACACCATCAGGGTCCCCAGGGGAAGCTTCAGGGTCTGCCACAAAGAGGGGCGTTCCGCAGGGGCCAACTGGCGCCATTGCCACAGGGTCCAGGGAAGAGCCCAGGCAAAAGCCAGGGCCATCAACCACGCCGCCGGTGTCGAGACCGAGTAGAACGATTCGAAGATGAGGGAACTGAGATTCTCGGTCAGCTTGCGAAACTCGGTATCTGATCGATCGATCCAGGTCGCATGCCGATTGGCCAGCAGGTACTCGACGGTCAGCACCCACATGGGACCGGTCAACAGCAGGGTCGTCCGCAGGGCCCGTCCCCATCGGCGAGTCTCGAACAGCACCAGCCAGCCCAGCGATCCCGCCAGCAAGCCAAAGACCACGAGGTGCGAAAGGTACGTCAGCAGGCTGAACACCCACACCACCAGCACCGAGCCGCTGGTCAGTGCATTCCGCCTTGGATACCAGTACGCCAGCGTCAGAAAGTACATGCTCACCGACAGGGTGTAGTCGTGGTACCCTCGGAAGAAAGGGTACGAGAGAAACAGCAGGCAGGCCGGGTAGACCAGCCAGCGCCGTCCCGGTGCGACCGCCTCGATGAATCGCCACACGCTGAAAGGCAGCAGCACCGCCTGCAAAGACAGCACCAGCCGTTCGGCGGTGAACACAGGAATCCATGCCGCCACGATGCCCACCAGCAAATCATGCAGCATGTGCGGGATGGGTCGCCAGTTGCGCACGAAGTGCTCGGCGTAATCGAACGCCGGGTTGTGGTACTCCCGGAACATGTGCGTCGGCAGCAGGAACCACGGACCGTTCTGTGACGGGAACCGGTCGGTGATCCAGATGGGGGCGAGGTTGCAGAGCATCAACAGCCCCAACACCCAGCCTTCCACCCAGGTGAACGGCGTGCGCGGCGCAGCGGACGGGACGGTTTCCCGGGTGGACACGGAATTCGGAATTGCCGACAGCTCGGTCATGGGTGGCAGAAGTCTCGAAAAGGGGTCATTCCAGGGGCTCGAAGCACTCCCTGGGAAGAAAGCGGGGTTCAACCGGCCGGGCCGGCTGGGTTTCTTGCGTCCCGTCGGGCTTGCCAGGCGCACAGCCTGGAACGGACCTCGGGATCGATCAACGCCTGCAGTTCGTCCTCGCGCCGGGGGGAATGCAGGAACCGACAGTCGCCCGGATCCAGCATCCCAGGAACCAGCATCTCCGGACACTCCGGCGGGTTCAACCCCGGATGCACGATGAATTCGCTGACTCCCTCCGGACAGTCGGCGATCAGTGCCAGCAGACGCTCCCGCGTCATGCAGCCGCTGTCCACAATGCCATACACCCGGTCGGCCGTGGCCAATCCCCGCA
>JBKCTR010000157.1:0-4171 GCA_046318755.1 Planctomycetaceae bacterium | reverse complement strand
AGGGTATGGCCCGTTCACGGCCCGGCAGGTGCACCTGGGAATCGCCTTCGCGACGATTGTGATCAACACCGTGGTGAGCGTGTTTGAGTTTCTGGCCCTGCGGCGGAATGGGAAGATCGTCGACGACGTCTTGGGACGGGTGCGGCAGATTCGCCTGGATCGCGGTCTGCCGGTGGATTGACCCAATCGATTGTCACCAATCGATAGACACCCGTGGAATGACGTCGGTCGACGCCGCTGTTCAGCTTGGCGGGGTCGCGTTCACGCGGGAATTGCGGTCGTCCGGGAGCCCTGTGGCACTGGGAAGCGCTCGCCGATCAGGACAGTTGTGACGCGACGGGGGCGGCATCATTCCGGGCGGCATCCAGCCGGGATGCGGCGAGATCGGCCCAGGGGCCTTCCTGGTCGTGCTCGAGATAGGCGGCGAAATGCCGACAGGCGGCGTTGAAGTCTCCCTGCTTCCAGAGCGCTTCGGCGCGGTGGAAGTGGGCCTCGGCATAGTCGGGATGGACATCGAGGGCGATTGCGAACGCCAGCAGGGCCTGGTCGGTCTCGTTCAATCCCGCGTGCACGCAACCAATCTGGGTCCAGGCCTCGGGGTAGTCTCGGTCCAGTTCCACCGCCATGTAATAGCGTTCCAGAGCGGCCCGTTCGTGCCCCTGCTGGTAGAGCAGGTCGGCCAGTTGGAAGTGGACCTCGGGAAAGTCGTAGTCGAGCATCAGGCTCATCCGCAGGGCCTCGATGGCGGGGGCGAGTTGGCCCTCGGCCGAGAGCCGTTGCCCTTCTTCGAACCATTCCCCCCGTCCCCAATCGGCGCGGTCGTCGTCTGGAGTGTGGGGCTCGTTGCGCGAGGGGGCGTTGGCAGGGACCGGTTTGGGAACCGGCTCGAACTCCAGCAGACGTTGGCCGCTGGGAGTGATGAGTCGACCCCGGCGGTCGCGGCAGGCCAATTCCTTTCGCTGCTCGAGCAGTTCGAGCTGCGTGAGGGCGGCGGCCGAATCTCCCACCCAGGGAGTCAGTTTTTGCAGGCTGTCGCGCACTTGGGCGGCGGGGATGCCGGCGGCCAGCAACTCGGCGAGGCGCTGGGCCGAGGCGACTTGCCGCAGGTCGAAGTAGGGGAGTCGGTGGACGCGGCGGACCGGTTGGATGAGGCCGAGCCGTTCCCACCGTCGCACCGCCTGCACGCTGACTTTCAGCAACTGGCTGATGGAGGCGGGGGTGTAGATTTGGGCACGGGTGGCGAGGCGGTCGTCGAGCCCGATAAACGCCAGCCATTCCGATTCGCTGGCGATGCGCAGGGGCTGGCCCTCGGCCAGATACCGTTGGGCGTGTTGCAGCTTGACTGAGGGCCGGCCGTCGGCCTCGAGGGGCCAGCCCTCTTCGCCAATGACCAGCAGGGTGGTCTGGCGGCCGACATGTTCCGTGGCGACTCCCCCGCGACGTTCGACCCATTCGGCGGCTTCCCGGTGGGTCATCGACGCGAGAATGCCGGTGAAGACCACCCGTTCACCAGCGAGGGAGTTTTGGGCGGCGGCCGATGCGGGACCCGCAGCGGGCAAAACCGCAGGGGCTGCCGGGGTGGGGGAACCTGGGAAATTCTCGGCGGACACGCGGAGGAGAGAATTGATCGGTGGAAGGGGAGGGTGGCAGGTCCGGAGTGGTCAGAGTATAACAAAATTCCCGGTTGGCAGGAGGATTTGCACTCTGGGTGGAGATCACTCCGCGGGGTCCGTGTCGACCGGGAACGTCGGGATGAATGGGTGAGGGATCGCAACGGGGCGTCGGCCGCTGCCGCGGCTGGGTTGGTCTTCCCGGTGAGATTGCGGTTCCCTCAACGATTCGTTGGCCCGGCAGTCGCCGGTTGGCGACCAGATTGCCTCTGGTGCCGGTTCGGGGGTTGTCGTTCGCACCGTGTTTCTCCCTCGCGAGAAGGGCCGCGCCAAGCCGAGTCCATCGCGGGTTTCCCTTTTGTCTCAGTCTGCACACATGTCACTGCTTGCCACTGCTGATCCCACCCTGTGGGCCGCCATTCAACAGGAAGCCAACCGTCAACGGGACGGTCTCGAGCTGATTGCCTCGGAGAACTACACCAGTGCCGCCGTGCTTGAAGCGGCCGGCACGGTGCTGACGAACAAATACGCCGAGGGATACCCGGGGAAGCGGTACTACGGCGGGTGTGAATACGTCGACGTGGTTGAGTCTTTGGCACGGGAGCGGGCGTGCCAGTTGTACGGGGCCGAGCATGCGAACGTGCAGCCGCACTCGGGCAGTTCGGCCAATATGGCGGTGTACCTGAGTGTGCTGAAGCCCGGGGATACGTTCCTGGCGCAGAACCTGGCACACGGCGGGCACCTGACGCACGGGATGAGCCTGAATTTTTCGGGTCAGTTGTACAAGGCCGTGCATTACGGCGTGCGAGAGTCGGACCAGCGGATCGACTTTGATCAGGTGGCCAGCCTGGCCCGCGAACACAAGCCGAAGCTGATTGTGGCCGGGGCCAGTGCCTATCCGCGCGAGATCGACCATGCGAAGTTCGCCCAGATCGCCCGTGACGTGGGGGCGTTGTTCATGGTCGACATGGCCCACTACTCGGGGCTGGTGGCGGCGGGCATTCACAACAGCCCGGTCCCGGTGGCCGACTACGTGACCAGCACGTCGCACAAGACGCTGCGGGGTCCGCGAGCGGGCTTCGTCCTCACGAAGGAAGCGAATGCCAAGCTGATCGACAAGTCGGTCTTCCCCGGGATGCAGGGGGGGCCGCTGGAACACATCATCGCCGCCAAGGCGGTCTGTTTTCTCGAAGCGATGCAGCCGGCGTTCAAAGAGTATGCCAAGCAGATCGTGGTGAATGCGCGGACGCTGGCCGAAACGTTGATTGCGGGTGGGCTCTCCCTGGCGACGGGGGGGACCGACAACCACCTGATGCTGGCCGACGTGACCCCGCTGGGACTGTCGGGGGCGATTGCCGAGAAGGCGCTCGACCATGCCGGAATCACCGTCAACAAGAACATGATTCCCTTCGACAAGCGGAAGGCGCTGGACCCCAGCGGCATTCGGCTGGGAACCCCCGCCCTGACCACCCGCGGCATGAAGGAAGCCGAGATGAAGAAGGTGGGAGCGTGGATCTTGCGGGTGCTCAAGAGCACCGGCGACGAAGCGCTGCTGAAGACGGTGCGGGGCGAGATTGCCGAGTTCTGCCGCAGCTTCCCTGTTCCCGGGATCAACTGACCGCCCGACTGGGCGGGATCCCCGAGTTGTTGTTGCGGTTGTACACCGGCCGGGCTGTTCGCAGTCGGCCGGTGTTGTTTTGGGGATCGATGTCGGCCGACCGCGAGGCGGACACGGCGTTTTGCTGAAAACTCGGCACCCGCGATTCACAGGGAGACGGTCGGATGCAGAATCGCCCGGTGGAGTCCCCCGCGCGGCTGCCTCGCACCGTACGCGTGCTGGGTTTGGCCAGTCTGCTGAACGATATCGCCAGCGAGATGATCTTCCCGCTGTTGCCGAAGTTTTTGTTGGTGACATTGGGGGCGACGCGGGCCGAACTGGGTCTGATCGAGGGGCTGGCCGACACCACCGCCAGCGTGTTGAAGCTGGTGTCGGGGCATTGGTCGGACCGGCTGGCGCGGCGGAAGCAGTTTGTGGTGGCGGGGTATTCGCTCGCGGCCCTCAGCCGTCCGGTGTTGGCCGTGTGTTCGGGTGCGGGTCAGATTCTGGCTCTGCGGCTCGTGGACCGCTTCGGGAAGGGGATTCGAACCGCCCCGCGCGATGCCCTGTTGGCTGACTCTGTCGCTGCGGGGGAGCGGGGCCGGGCGTTTGGCTTTCACCGCGCGATGGATCACCTGGGGGCGGCGATTGGACCGCTGCTGGCCCTGGGCTACCTTTCGTGGGCGGCCCCCGAGGGGAGCTCGAACGCCCAGCTCGAGGGGGCGTTGCGGGGGCTGTTTGGCGGGGCGCTGCTGCCAGGTCTGGCCGTGGTGGCCCTGGTGCTGTGGGGCCTGCGCGAACCACCGCGTGTCGCGCCCAATGCGTCGCCGGCTTTGTCCGAAGAGACCGCGCCGAAACGCGGCACGACCCCCGCCGGGCGTTCGCCGTTCACCCCGGCCTTCCGCCGGTTCCTGCTGTCGCTGGGGCTCTTCACCCTGGGAACCTCCAGCGATGCCTGTTTGCG
>JBKCTR010000156.1:0-1955 GCA_046318755.1 Planctomycetaceae bacterium | reverse complement strand
TTTCGACGAGACACCGGCCAATCTCGCAGAGATCCACCAGCGTCTCGCCAGCCGCGATCCCGATGTGGTCAAGCTGGTCACCACCGCCAAGGTTCCTGAAGACAACATCCGGCTGCTCGAGGTGGTCAAGAATGCCAAGGTGCCCACGGTGGGCTTCTGCATGGGAGACCTGGGGGTCTGGAGCCGCGTTCTGTGCCGGAAGTACGGAGCCCCGTTCACCTACGCCACCTTCTCGGCCCAGCGGACGATGGCCCCCGGGCAGTTGACGTTCGAAGAAACTCGCGATGTGTACCATTTCGACCAGCTCAACGCCGAGACCAAGGTCTTCGGGGTGGTGGCCGACCCGGTCTCGCACAGCCTCAGCCCGCTCATTCACAACGCGGCGTTCGCCGCCCAGAAGCTGAATGCCGTCTACTTGCCGTTCCGGATTCCCCGCGAGCTCTTCGAGTCATCGCTGAATGCCATGGAATGGCTCGACGTGCGCGGCTACAGCGTGACGCTGCCGCACAAGGTGGCGGCGCTCGAGTTGGCCAAAACCAAGATCCCGCCGACGGCCAAGATTGGAGCCCTCAACACTCTCTTCCGCGGTCCCGGCGGAGAGTGGTGCGGCGCCAACACCGACTGCGACGCCGCCCTGGCCAGCCTGCGACTGTCGTTCGATCCCGCGGGCGATCCGCTGAAACCCGCCACCGATCCCCTCAATGGCAAGCGGGTGTTGATTCTGGGGGCGGGGGGGGTGGCCCGCGCCATTGCCACCGGGCTCATCGAGGCCGGGGCGGTGGTCACGATCACCAACCGCACCAAGGCCAAGGCCGCCGAGTTGGCCCAATCGCTGGGGTGTGTGCTGGCGGGCTGGGAGAACCGGGGGGCGGTAGGAACCGACATTCTCATCAACTGCACCTCGGTGGGGATGCACCCCAAGGTGGACGAATCTCCGTTCCAGCAACATTGGCTCGATGAAGGGATGACCGTCTTCGACACAGTCTACACCCCCGAGCGCACCTTGTTGATCGCCCAGGCGCGCGAACGGGGCTGCAAGACGGTGACCGGCGTCGAGATGTTCGTCCGCCAGGCGGCCCGGCAGTACGAGTACTTCACCGGTCAGGCCCCCCCCATCGACGTGATGCGCGACACCCTCAAGAAGGCGATCTCGGTCGTGAAGGTGACCTGATGCGGATCACCCTCATTGGGTACCGCGGCTGCGGAAAGAGCACGCTGGCCCCCCTGTTGGCCCGCCGGCTGGGGTGCGACTGGGTCGATGCCGACGTGGTCATCGAGCAGCAGGCTGGGTGTACCATCAAGGAGATCTTCGCCCGCGAGGGGGAACCGGGCTTTCGCCAGCGGGAAGCCGCGGTGCTGGCCGACCTGCTGCGGCGCGATCCTGTGGTGATTGCCGCGGGGGGCGGGGCCATTCTCAATCCTCAGACCCGCCAGTCGATGCGGGCCGCCGGTCCCGTCGTCTGGCTGCAGGCCCCCCTCGACACACTGGCGGCACGTATCGCGGGCGACGCCACCACGGCCGAGCGCCGCCCCAACCTCGCCGGGGGAGGAACGGCCGAAATCGCCCAACTGCTGGCGTTTCGGGAACCGCTCTATCGCGAGGCCGCCACTTTGACCGTGGATGCCGGCAACCGGTCTCCCGCCGACCTCGTCGACGAGATTCTGGCCCAGCTTCCCCAGGGGGCAGCGGGAAGGGGGACATCCAATTGATGCACCCCCTGTTGATCGAGTACCTGTTCTGCCTCACCAGTGTCTTCGTGCTGGGTTGCGTGGTTGGCAGTTGGCTGAATGTCTGCGTCTACCGGTTGCCGCGTGAAGAACGCTTCTGGACCGCCCTCAAGAACCTCTCCTACCCCCCCTCGCACTGCCCCCGGTGCCAGACACCCATCACTTGGTACGACAATGTTACCGTGCTGGGCGGGTGGAGAGTCGGGGGGCGGTGCCGCATCGGCCGG
>JBKCTR010000155.1:0-4637 GCA_046318755.1 Planctomycetaceae bacterium | reverse complement strand
AGTGAGCGGGGCGAAACCTATCAACCCTCAGACATCACCGAAAACCCCACGCTCGCCCAACTGACCTCGGCGGCACTCGAGGTGCTGTCACGCAATCCGCAGGGGTTCTGGATGATGCTGGAGGCGGGGGATGTCGACTGGGCGAATCACGACAACAATCTCGACAACTCGATTGGGGCCGTGCTGAGCGCCGATGAGGCCATCCGTACGATCACCGACTGGGTGGAACGCAACAGCAATTGGCAGGAATCGCTGATGATCGTGACTGCCGATCACGGACATTTCCTGGTGCTCGATCGCCCCGAACTGCTGCTGCGGCGCGACTGAGCCCCACAAGACAACCGCTCAACGTGGCTTCGAACCGGGTTCCACGAGGGTCCCGGGGAGTGTCCCTTTGTCTCGCACCTTGCGTGGGTCGGCGGCGGCTTTTCCCTGCGGGTCCGCCTGCCGCTGCAGCCAGACAACCAGGTCCGCCAGTTCCACCGGCGAGAGGTCTTTCTCCAGCCCCTCGGGCATCAAGGACTTGCCCGTGCAGGCCATCTCATCGATGTCGCCCCGTAGAATCGTCTCGGTCGCATCCTTCTCTCGCCGCAGGGTAATGCTGGTGGCTGTCTGGGCGGCAATCAGTCCGCTGTGGCTGCGGCCGGCCCGGTCAATCACCACGTACTGCAGGTAATTCGGCTGCACTGTGTGGTTGGGGTCGAAGATATGCTGCACCAAGGCACTGGCATCTCGCGATGCCGAGGAGGCCAGGTTGGGTCCCAGATTGACCCCTCGTCCCGCCACCTGATGACATCCCGCGCACAACCGCTCGAAGACTTTGACCCCCCGGTCGGCGTCTCCCTGAAGAGGAGCGATTGCCTCACGATACCGACGGACAACCTCACCCCGCGCGGTTGCCACTTCCGTCCCCAACCCCTCCTTCGCCAAGTTGCGAATTTCCTGAGAGCGATGTTCCAACAACAACTGTCGTCGGGCCGCATCGAGACTCGCCAGCGAGATCTCTCCCGCAGCGGCCGCCTCCAGCAGGGCGATTGTCCGCTCTTCGCGGGCCAGCAGGTGCGACACGAGTTCTCCCTGGACTTCCGGAGTTGTGGCGCTGGCTTGGGCGAGGAACAACCGGGTGATCTCCGGATCTTCTCGCCGGGCCAGCGTACGGATGGCCGCCAGTTGCAGCGCGACCGATTGCTTCGGAGAAACCAGCGGTTCCAGCACGGTCCGCGGTCGATCGCCAGCCATGGTGGCCAAAAAACCGATGGCGGCCACCTGGGCACCCTCGGCCGCCTGCTGGTCGCCGGCGAGCACAATGGTGCGTTCCAGTTCTCGTTCCAAGAGGGTGCGCGAGGCCGGGTTCCGAAGCAGGTCGAGTTGCCACACCTGGTTCGACCGCCGCAGCCCGGTGGCAAACGATTGCAACAGTCCCGAGGCGAAATCCGCGTCGACATCTCCCGCGGTGGCGATCACGGCGACAGCGGCATCCAGCTCCTGGGGGTCATGCCGAATCCCCACGATCTGCGCCAGTTGATCGAGCCACGCCCGACCCGAGTCGCTGCGCGACCATTCCCGGTCGGCCCACAGCGCCTGCAGCATCCGCCCGGGAGCTCGCCCGACCGAGCTGAGAATGGCGGTCCGCATCCAGGGATCGGTCGACTCGGTCCGGGCCAGTGTGGCCAGCAGTCCGGCCGCCCGCGGATCCTGCGATTCTCCCAGGGTGAACGCCAGTTGAAATCGCACCCGAGGATCTTGGTCGTTCCCCATCGAGAAAACGAGGTCGCGCAGGGAACGGCTCGAATCGAGGACCGGTTCCACCAACCGCAGCGCCGTTTCGCGAACGCGAGGGTGGTCATCCCGCAGGGCACCTTCCAGGATTGCAGATTGCGGTGTCCCGAGCCCCTGCAAGGCCCACAAAGCTGCCACCCGTGTGGCGGCCGATTGACTGTGCTTCACGAGCTGTTCGAGTCCTGGCACCACCTGCCGGTCCTGTCGTTCGAAGATCAGGCGGGCCGCCGTGTCGCGTGCCCAACCATCCGGGCTCTCCAGTCCCCGCAGCAGCTCGTCGCCCGAAGCCTGCTCCCATCGAGGTGCTCCCCGGGGCACAAAACCTTGGGGTGCCATCCGGTAGATCCGCCCGTTGTTTCTGCCGCTTGTGAAGTCGAGATGCTCGGCCACATCGAGGGGCACATGGATCGATTCGAGCACCTCGCGACTCATATCAAGACAGTAGAGCGTGCCATCCGGAGCGTTCACAAAGTTGACTGGGCGGAACCAGATGTCGGTCGACCGCACGAACTCGGTCTTGGGCTCGACCCGCTCCGACTCGAAAGTGACACCGGCCGGTCTCAGGCGACGATGATGCACCAGATTGTTCTGGCCATCCCCGACGAACAGCGTGCCATAATATTCGGCCGGATAGGCCGAGCCTCGATAGACCGTCACACCCGCCGCGGCATCCACCACATGGTGGCTGGCCCCCGGGGCGTCGGCCGAGCGCTCTCCCGTCGTTACCCGTCGGGCACTGCGAATCTGCCGCCAGCGTTCAATCGGACTGGTCCGGAAAATCGGCACCGGGCCAGGGGCCAGGTTCTTGATGGCCGAGGGAACGGGCAGGTGGGGATTGCGCGCCAAATAGTGCTGCGGCAGCACGATCTGCAACAGGGGCTGAGACTCGCTGCACGTGAAGCGGTTGCCGAAGTCATCGAAGGTATTGCCGAACTGCACCGTCCCCGAGATGCTTTCAAACGTCTCGGTGACGGGGTCAAATCGGAAGTCGCGTCCCGCGAGATCGACAGTTGCCTGCTCGGGACGGTCGACATGCCGAATCACCCCGGCATTGTTCGCCGTCGAGCCATAGATCCAATGATCCGGCCCCCACGACAGGTTGTTCAGCATCCCCTGCTGGTTGCCAGTGCCGAATCCGGTGAAGACCCGCCGGCGCTCATCGGCCACTCCGTCACCATTTGTGTCGCGGCAATACCAGATGTCTGGAGGGGCCGCGATAAACACGCCGCCACGGTATGGCGCGACACCGGCCGCCCACAGCAATTTGTCGGCGAACACCGTGGAAGTCTCGTAGCGACCATCCCGGTCGAGATCTCGCAGCAGACGCACACTGCCAATCGGATCGGCCCCTTCGGTCGGTCGGTACGGGTAGTCGCGCATCTCACAGACATACAGATTGCCATCGGCATCGAAGGTTGCCGCGATCGGGTCGTACACGTCAGGTTCGGCTGCCACCAACTGCATTTCAAAACCAGGCAGCATTTCAAACGTCCGCAAGGCCTCTTCGGGAGACTTCGCCGGGACGGGTTGCAGGTAGGCCCGCAACTGATCGGGCGTGGGAAACGCTTCGGCAGCATCCGACTCGAGCCCCGCCTGCTCGCGCGCGGTGAAGACCGAGGCATTGTCTTGGGCCGGGTTGGCGTTGGTCGCCAATCCTCCCGCGGCCCGCACCTTCAGCAACTGGTCGCGGGCCGCTTGGAAGTAGTCGAGCACGCGAGCCTTCTCGGCGAAGTTTCGGGCACGATGCTTGGCGATCTGGCCGTCGATCCGTTCCACCCACGCATCCAGCGAAGCCTGTTGGTATGTCCTCACTCCCGCCACATCGACATACACCGGATTCGTGTGAGCCTCGGCATCGGGCTGCCCACCGGCGGTGGTCGTCCAGGCCCGGACAGCAATCCAGGTTGGCCCCTTCACCGGCACTTCCCGCTCCACGCGCTGCCAGACCTGCCCGGCCGGTGGTTCGTTCACCGCGATCGACTCGTGCACTTGGCCCCCCACAATCACGTCAAGGTGACGGACGGGGGTCACCTCGCAGGCCCACTCGATCTTGATCTGCAGAGGACTGGCGTCGTCTGCCTTCCGTTCGAGAATCGCACCCGGTCCCGCCCCGTTCACCTCCAGCAGCACCAGGGGACCAGTGGTCATGAAACTGTGGCCGGCGGCCATTCCCTGCAACCATTCGCCGAATGTCGGTTCTCCCCGGTGGAAGACATATGTGCGACAGTCCCCCAGCCAGCGGCAGGCGGGCCAGTCGCTCGCGCCGACGCACGGCAAGCGGTAACCCGAATTCAGCATGTGGTACCAGTCGGTCAGCCCCACCTCGCGGTAAATGCCAAATTGCAACAGTTCAATCGCGTTCAGCGCTCCCAGGGCAACGTCGGCATAGACCTCTTGCCGGTATCCTCCATGGGCATACGCCGCATAACCCCCCTGGTCCATCGTGTCGCGTGCCACCAGGCCGTAGACCGGCCAGTTGTCGGCGTTCAGGTCCTGGCCTGGAAAGACCAACTCATCCCGGCCAAACAGCAGGATGTGCCCGTACGTGGTGTTGCGATACTCTTGCCCCGACTGGATGTGGTATCCCCGGCGGTCGCGGTGCGATTTCCTCCCCAGACCACGCTGTTGGGGCGAGGCCAATTTCTCCATGAAGCCCGAATAAGGCCCCGCCGGTTCGTTGTAACCGAGGATGCTGCCGTAGCGCAGATCCTCCGCCTCCATCAGGTCAAGCACAACTTCTTCATCACGGGCCGACTCACGCGGAATATGCAGTTGCGGATCTCCCGAATGCCAGACCCGGTCGGCCATAGAGTCGGTCCGTTCGAGTTTTACCTCCACTGCTGTGCTTGCCTGGGCCG
>JBKCTR010000154.1:0-8532 GCA_046318755.1 Planctomycetaceae bacterium | reverse complement strand
TAGGCGATGCCAATCTGCGTCTGGCTGGCGTCCTGCACGAGGTGATCGCGGTGCGGACCCCGCGGACCATCGACCCAGGCGGCGGCGGGCTGATCGGCCCAGTCGCCAAACAACTCGTGCACCAGTTTCCGGATGGCGGGGGGATCGACCTTGCCCGCCACTCCCAAAATGGTCTCGCCCGGCCGCACAGTCCGTAAAAACTGTTCCCGCACCAGTTCGGGCGAGAGGTTTTCGAGACCGGTCAGAGTCCCTTCGTTGGGGGTCCCCCAGGGCGCCGGGTAGCAACGTCGTTTCAGTTCGACCATCACCTTCTGCCGCGGCTCGTCCTCCAGAGCCCGCAGCGACTGCTCGACCCCCAGCCAACACGGTTCGAACTCCTCCTCGGGGAGGTGGGGCTGTCGGACCACATCGGCATAGACCCGCAGGGCGTCGGGCAGATTGGCCGCCAGACTCGCCCCCGAGAGGCTGATATGGCTGTGCCCCACCCCTTCGTTGCGTTGAATGCCCAGGTTGTCGAGGGCCGTGGTCAGTTCCCGGTTGTCCCGCTCGCCGGCACCGCGCATCAGCCAGTCGCACAGAATCGAAGCGGCCCCTTCACTGCCGACCGGATCGTAATTGCTGCCGCACGGAATGAGCAGGGAAAAGGCGGCCGACTGGACATCGGCCATCGGCTCGATCAACAGCGTAAGACCGTTGGGAAGGAGGTGGGTCTGAATCTGCTGGACGGGCATCAAAGTCTCGGGAAAATCGGTGATGAACCGGCACCGGGGAAGCCCCAATTGTGGCGAATCGCGGCAGGGGTCTCAAGGAGGATCGGGGTGAGAGTAGTTCGCGACATGATCATTCAACCAGCCCTCAGCCCAAATCCCGACCGGCAGCCTGACCGACAACCATTCCGTCCCCGGCCAAGTACTCGCCGCAATAAACGGCATCCCAGCGTCGGCCACGTCGCGCCTTCCACGTTGATCAAAGCCGGCAAGCGAACGTGCGGGCGCGATCCGTGATTGATTCTCGCGGAGGTCCCTTTGAATCGCGTGGGGCCCCGCCCCCTTGACTTCGCGAGTCGCTGGAGCATGGCGGCGCGGCAGGATTGGAGGGCCGCTGCGACTCTGTCCCACTGACAGTTCCACCCGACCGGCGGAGAGGCAGGGAATCAAACTCATCACTTGCCGGAGAAGTGCGGTACCACAAACCGAGCCTGAATCTTTTTAATCAGGAATCGGATTGTCCAATCCCATTCAGGTGGTCATGGCAACACGTCTTGGTGGTCGGTCACGAACGATCCAACGAATTGCGCCTTGGAATTTCGAGACAGTTCTCGACCGTGGTCCAGACACCAGGCCATCTGCAAGTCTTCTGACGGGTGAGCCTTGATGGGTGGAGTCGGACTAGCGGGCACTGTGCTCCATCCCGGCCTCTGAACGTGACTCTCACCCTCGTGGAATGACAGGACCGTGACATCCATCCCCGAATTCATTGAGTACGCCAAGGTTTGCCCCTACGATGAATACTGGTAACGCGATAATGCTTGGGAGCAGGACGCCCACGTCCTCGACCGAGCACTCCGTGGAAGATCTCAAAGTGAGTTCCGAGGATTTTTCGCCTTTTGGCAAGGAGAGTTTGCACATGAGACAGCCGGTCAGCAATTCATGGATTTGGATGTGCGTTCTGGGATTAGGCACGCTCGCCCAATCCGCACAAGCAGGATTGGTCGCCCGATATGAATTTGATGGAACCGTGCAGGACCTGTCTGGGAACGGCCACAATGCCCAACTGTTCGGCGGTGCGACGTACGTTCCGGGGCCGAGTGGCAGCGCGATTCATTTTCAGAATCCGGTGGGGAACGTACTCGCCACCCAGTATGTGTTGTTGCCGAACGATCCGCAGATTGCCAACCTGGGAAACCGGACGGGCACACCGGGTTCGGGCTCATTCACTGTGTTTATGATGGTCAAGAGCACCGACGGTGGCCCGGGACACAACAACGGCCGCCTGTTTGGTGTGTTGAACACGGGGGGCAGTGGACTCATCATCAATTACAACGAGGCGAGTTCGCCGGGCAATTCCAGTTCGGCCTATCTGTACTCCAATCCCGGTGGCTCGATCGGAACCAACGTTCATGACCCGGCTGCATATATTACCGACGGTGTCTGGCACTGTGTGGCCCTGAGTGTGAATCGCCTGACTGAGGAGGCCAAATACTATGTCGACAATGAGCTGATCCAGACCCTCTCACTCGTCGGCAAGGGAGACTACAACCTCTCGAACTTGACACTCGGCCGCAACAATGGCGGAAATGGCAACCCGACCTGGACCCATTTCGGCGCCCGTAACACGGCGGTCGATGATTTTCGTCTGTACGATACCGCATTGACGGCGGAGGAAATCGCCACGATCTGCCCTGAACCAAGCAGTTTCGTGCTGGCTGCAGCCGGGTTGGTCGGCTGCTGGATGCTGCGTCGTCGTGCCTGACAGGGAGTTTTAACGCCCTTCAGACCCAGCGACTGGGAGTCGCCAGCGTCACGCGACGCTGCCGACTCCGAATGTTTGGCGATCCTGACTGACCAACGCTTCACAGGCCGGGCCACTCCTCCTTCGCGGTTTCCTTTCAGAGTGTTCCGCCGGTCGCGGCACATCGAGATGATCACTTGAGGCAGACGGTGGGCTGTCGGGCCACGACAAGGCGGGAACGAAGGCGAGTCGCTACCAACGTCCCGCAACCCACGGATTGCGGCAGACCGTCTTAGCAGAACTCTGGATCCCGAAGCCCCAGACCCGATTGCAGAGGCACAGACGCTCGCCAGATCTTGCCGCCGCATCGCCCCACGCCACTCGTTATCGAACTGTCATTGGGTTCAAAACAAACCACAAGAGACAAAGCTGCGGTTTAGTCTTATGCCCGGGAATGGGCCAAAATCCCTTGCCAGTCAATTCTCCCAGCCGCGGTCGCATTCCACCGCATACCGGCCTTCGAACCACGACTAATCTCCTCGTCACACTGGGGTTCGTCCGAGAGGCCAGGGGTGGTTTGGCAGACACCGCACCACCCCGGTCACCGCAAACGGTCCTCAGCCGCTGGGGACCGTACCGCGACACTGCGACCACGCCCTATCGGCGAGGCCCAGGGCTCTATTGCGTCACCTTCCGGTATTTGGCGTCGCTGAAACCCAGCAGCGGCAGGAAGATGAAACTCAGCAGTCCCAAGCCAATTCCATACCCTTCGCTCTTCCCGAAATTCTTGGCCACACCCATGGACAAGAGAATCCAAACGACCAGGTTGACACAGGGGATCAACATCAGCAACGCCCACCAAACGGGCTTCCCCGCCACCTCGGCATAGACAAACAGATTGTAAATCGGAATCAGGGCCGCCCACCCAGGTTTGCCGGCCTTCTCGAACACCTTCCACAGGCCCGCCACGACACCGATTGCCAGAGCCAACTGGAGCAGCAAAATCCCAATGCCCAGTCCCTCGGCGCCACTGGGAGATCCCTGTTGAGCCAGAATCCACATTGCATCGCCAACCATTGATCAGGTCCTTTCTCGCGTTGTTCCAGAGTGAGATGACACAAACTTCTCAGAAGTTAACCAAAGGAGCGCTGTGAAGCCACACTTTTTTTGTGCATCGCACGAAACCATTCGCCAACACCCCCAACGCGTCCGACTTCCCGTGGGCAAACCACAGGCTCCCTGCCGAGAGCAGGGCGCTGCGCTGGTCTTCGATTGGTCGCCATCGAATCCCCCCGGCAAGCCTCGACGCCCCTACTCCCTGAGTCGAATTCGTTTGTCCTTAGCACTTCTTCGAGGCCACGTGATGTCAACTTCGGATGCTTATCCCCCCCGAAAGTCCCGCTTATCCGGACGAGTCAACGAATTCGCTTCATTCTTCCATCCGCGAGAACCAACGCTCAGCCGTGCAACAATCGATTCCCAACTTGACGAAATCACGGTTCAGTTCTGATCCAATCTCAATCCAGGACGGAGTTTGTCGCTCCTGGCAGATCGCTCGCGGAAAACAGTCCCCTTTTCGCTCGCAACGGTTGACCGGATTGAATGAGACATCGCGGACGCCTTCCAGACCGGCCCGGATCCGCGACGAAAACTCTCCCCGGGGCATTCTGTCTGTCGCGATGTGAGGAGACCCACCATGCCGATGTTGCTGGCCCAAGCTGCCGATGACCAATTCGCCCTCCTGCTGTGCGGAGGCGCTGTGCTGCTGTCGGCGGGTGTGATGTTCCTCACCCCGCTGTTCACCAAGACCAATGGCCAAATCCGCCTGCACCAGCCCGAACAGACCCCCGAGTGGTCAGCCGGAGTGATCGTTCCCTCGTCGCTGGGTGAACTGGCGCGGCACGACAAAGCCGCCTGAGTCCCAGATCCACCTCGGCATCCAGGGCTTGAGACGCAGCCGGGGAGATTTCTGCCCCCCTCCCCGGCTGGTTCTCCAGGTGTTGAGACCCAGATACGCTGGAGTGAGTCAGTCGCAGGCTTCGGGATCAGGCGACTTTTTCCCCTGTCCGAAGCGCGGACCAACCCTGAAGTCCCGTCCCTGAGCACCCACGATCACTGCCGATTGGCCGTTCTCGACGACGCCACATAGAATCTTGGCAGGTTGCCGTCGGTTCTCTGGTCGATCACCGACCTCTCACGGCCGCCTGCCTTCGGCTGTCTGAGACCGCACAGTGATCCCCCCTCTCTCGCCACACTCCCCTGTGGATGACCTCAGGACACTCTCGGCCCCAGGTCGAATGTGGCCTCGTGAGGTTTCCCTCTGGCCCCGGCTGGTGTTCAGCCTGTGTGTCTCGCTGGGGATCTTGGCGGGAATGCAGTCCGCCACCCACGGCGATGAAGCGACCAGCTTGCTGACGGCCGCCCAACGAACAGAAATTGAACGCTTCTGCGCCGATTGCCATGCCATGCCCGGAGCGGGGGCATTTCCCAAGTCGGCCTGGATGGATGAGGTCCGCAGGGGCTTCAAGTTTTACGCCAATTCCGGTCGCACCGACCTGGCGGTCCCTAAAGTGCTCGACGTCGCGAAGTTCTTCCGCGACGCCGCCCCAGACAAAATCCCCCTGCCCTCCGGGGCCGTCACGCCGCTCCCCGAACGCCCCCGGTTTCAACGGCAGGTCTTTCCCCCAGGCGAACCCGGTTCCCAGCCTGCCGTCTCCTCTCTGGGCCAACTCTCCCTCACCGCAGGCACCCCTCCCTGGTTGGTCGCCTGCGACATGAAGTCGGGGCAGGTGCTGAAATGGCAGGGACTGCAGGCCGATCCGGTGTGGCAGCCCGTCGCACGGCTCGACCATCCCAGCCACGCCCAAGTCTGCGACTTGGATGCCGATGGCGCTCTCGACCTGGTGGTGGCCGACCTGGGGACTTTCACTCCGTCCGACAAGCTCTCAGGCCGTGTGGTCTGGCTGCGACGCACGGGCGAATCTGCGTTTGAACCCCAAGTCCTGCAGTCCGACATTGGTCGGGTCGCCGACGTTCAGCCTGGCGACTTCGACGGCGATGGCGACCTTGACCTGGTGGTGGCCGAATTCGGCTGGCAAAAAGCCGGCCGCGTGCTGCTGCTGCGCAATGGGGGCAGTCCTCAATCGCCCAAATTCTCACGGGAGGAAGTCGACCCCCGTCACGGCACCATTCATGTCCCTCCGGTCGACCTCAACGGGGATGGGCACCTCGATTTCATCGCCCTCATCAGCCAGGAGCACGAGGTGGTGGAGGCGTTCCTGAACGACGGCACGGGGACGTTCCGGACCGAACGGCTGTTCGCCGCCGGGGAGCCCTCCTGGGGCTCCAGCGGCATCCAACTGGTCGATCTCGATCTCGATGGCGATCTCGATGTGTTGTGTACCAACGGTGATACCTTCGACAGCTTCCACCTGAAGCCTTTCCACGGCGTCTTTTGGCTCGAAAACACCGGAAAGTTTCCCTTCACCGTTCATCCGCTGACCAACCTGCCCGGTGTCCACCGCGCCGTCGCCGCCGATCTCGACAATGACGGCGACCTCGACATCGCGGCCTGTGCCCTGCTTCCGGGGCGACTCACCCGCCGCCAGCAGGGAGTCTCGTTTGACGCGGTCATCTGGCTCGAACAGACCGCCCCGGGCCAATTCGCCCGTCAGACCCTGAAGCATGGGGGAGCCGATCATGCCGCCCTGGAGGCCATCGACCTCGATGGAGACGGACTGCTCGAGCTGGTTGTGGGCTCATTCGCCGAGAAGCCCGGCGAGGGACTGGTCGAGATCTTCTGGAATCGACCGGCCGCATCCCGCTGACACAGACCCCTCCGGGCGGTTTGATTGGGTCCAGCGAGCCAGGCGGTCGCGTGTTCAGCCATCCAGCAGGCGGATCCGTTTCTGGATGTCGACGTTCACGCTTTGGTACGAGTGCCGCAGATTGCCGGGGTGGAAGAGATTGACCCTCAAAGCCTCCATATCTTCCGGACCAATCGCATTGGTGAAGATGGGGGCGAGGTATTTCTCGCCAAAGTCCGAGGGCTTGAACCGCGCGGCATCGTACAGCGATTTGTGCATGAGCCGGGGGTGAATGCCCCCCCACTGGTCGCGCAGCTTGTTGGCCGGAACCGCGTCGACAAAGAAACCCCGGGTCTCGGTCCACTGCAGGGTGGCCACATAGTTCGAGGCTCCCTGGTGCAGCAGATCGACCGCCTTGCCCCCCAGTTGCATCGCCTGGAAGCGGTCGAAGTGAATCGGCCGCCCCCCACGCTGGGTGTGCCCCAATTTCCTGGTGAAGATGGCCGAGTTGGCCCCTTCATTCCGTCGTCGGCTGGTGAAGTACTTGTCTCCCAACCGACGGCACAGCTCGGTCCGGATCACCTCGGCGGCCCCGCTGAGAACGGGTTTGCCCGAGGGATCGAACTGCTGGGCGTCGTCTCCCAGCAGTCTCCCGTCGGCCGTCACCACCCCCTCCCCCACCACCAGCACCACGTTCTTCTGCAGCTCGTAGATTTCGCGCACCCGCTGTTCAATGCGGTCGAAGTCGATGGGTGATTCGGGCACCAGGATCATGTCGGGCTGGCCATACGCCGAGCCCAGGGCGATATATCCCGAATCGCGCCCCATCACCTCGATGATGGCGATGCGGCGATGGCTCTCGGCCGTGGTGCGGATGCGTTCGATGCCCGAAGCGGCCACGTACACCGCGGTGGCATAGCCCGGAGTGGCGTAATTGATGATCTCGTCGAGTTCGATATCGGGGCGGGTATCGAGCTTACGGTAGTTGAACTTGCCGGGGGTCGCTCCCGGTTCCCGGATCCAGTCGTTGGCCTCTTCGGGATAGTTGAGCCCCAGGTCGTTGTCGATTGTTTTGGGGGCCAGCACCACCGGCAGGTACTCGGCGAGGGGCTGCATTCCGTTGATCGTGCCGTCCCCTCCAATGCAGATCAGCCCATCAATCTGCAGGGTCTTGAGCCGATGCGCCACGGCATCGAGGGCGGTCTTATCCCGACTGTCGATGTACGTGCGCGAGGCCCCCAGAATGGTCCCCCCGTAACAGGGGTTCAGCTCGGGAATCGAATGGAACAGCGGATTGAGTTCCAGGTGGGGGAACCGGGGATTGAGCATCCCCGAGAACCCCTTGATGATGCCGAACACCCGAATCTGCAGAGAGTTGGCCCGGGTGACCGCCCCGGCGATGGTGGCGTTGAGGGCGGGGGTGTCTCCCCCCGCGGGCAGAATGGCAATCCGTTTCATCAGCGTGGACTTTCTGGGCGTGGTGACGGGAAATCACGTCTTGAGCCCCTTTCCAGAAACTTTTATACCAACATCGGTCGAGTCGCCCCAGAGGAGAACAGCATGTGGAAAAACTGCGTCAGTTGCCTGTGTTCCGCCCTGTTGGGGGGGTTGGTCGCCGTCCAGTTGGTGGACCGTCCCCCGCTGGTCGATGAGGCACTTGCCCAGGAATGTGCCCCCCGACCGGGCAGACGGGCCCCCCCTCCCGCGGGGCGCCCCGCGCTGCCGGAACCCGAGGCACCGCTGGGGGCCCCCAACCCCCATGGTCCCGTCCCCCATCAGGATCCCACGCTGGACCTCCCCTGGGAGCAGGGGGGCATGACCCCCGAAGAGCGGGTCAACGTCGCGGTGTACGAGACGGTGAACCGCAGCGTGGTGCACATCACCATTCGCGGCACCCGCGAGTCGGGCCTGTTCGCTCTGGAAGTTCCCACCGAAGGCTCGGGCTCGGGCAGTGTGATCGATCACCAGGGAAACATCCTGACCAACAATCACGTCATCGAGGGGGCCCGCCAGGTTCAGGTCACTCTGTATGACGGCAAATCGTACGAGGCGCGGTTCGTGGGATCCGACCCGGTCAACGACGTCGCCATCATTCGCATCGAGGCCCCGCCCGATTCGCTGCACCCCGTCGAATTCGGCGACTCCCGCAATCTCAAAGTGGGCATGCGCGTCTATGCCATTGGAAATCCGTTCGGACTCGAACGGACCCTCACCACGGGGGTCATCTCCAGCCTCAACCGCACCCTGCAGGTTCACGAGACCCGCACCATCAAGT
>JBKCTR010000153.1:0-4877 GCA_046318755.1 Planctomycetaceae bacterium | reverse complement strand
CCGACGATCTCCGGGCGATCATACCCATGCGGGAGTCGATCGCTTGACACTCAATGTCAACCCGACCGACACACGCCGGTCGCACTCGTTTTCGTTTGCGCTGACTTCGCCGGGAGTTCCTAGTCGGGAAGTGAACCTATTTCACCATCGTCGACTGGAATGTTAAGAGGGGTTTTCGGGCAGTTCGGTTCCGGCGGAGGAACTTCGCGGCGGCGATGGCAAGTTTGCGATCGGTGAATTCGACAACGGCACGGGGACGGCGACACCCGTAGAATTGAAGTCCGGTGGCATGCCCGCGCTCGCGGATTGAACCGCGAGAGGCTCGCGCCGGATTGATACGGGATCCGAGAACGCTCGCTGGTTCCGTTTGGGCACAGTCGCGGCACACGTTGATCTCGTTCGGCGAAGTCGTCCCGTTCCTCGAACGAAGCGCGGTGACATGCGACCACGCTCCAATTCGGTCTTCGACCGATCGACGCCGCCCCCGCGCTCGACGCTCACGGGCTCCGCCCCCAGATCCCCCAGGGCTCGCCCCGGGGAGTTTCAGGTTCCCTTCTACATCCGCGAGGAGCCACAAGGAATTCTGGCGACATCCTCAACAGCTCCGCGCTTCCGATCGCGCCACATCGAAAGTTCCGATTGATGAAATCGAGCAACCGAAACTCTGACCAATCGTGGGCGAATCCTTCCGCGGCGAGTATTGACAGCTAAGCGGACGGGGATTGTCGCTGGCAGTCGACCCAGGTTCCGCGCGTGGTCGATGAGAGCGTGAAACTCCCCGGGGCAAGCCCTGGGGCATCTTGCCGCGCGGTGGACGCCGTTGTAGAGGCGAGCCTGACACTCCCCGGGACAAGCCCTGGGGGATCTTCTCGGCCGTCGGGAGTCGGGGGAGGATGCGAGCGTGAGACTCTCCCGAGTCCGACCTGCATTCGCAAAGCGACGCCGAGCGCGCGCGATGCGTCCATCGGGGCGAGCCTGATGGAGAGCTGGTTGCCCAAGGAGGCGAATTGTCGCTGGCAGGTGTCGCTCCATTGTAAGCTCGATCGTTCCCAAGGTCCCGTTGCGGATTAGAACGGTGCCAGGAACGAATGGCACTGCCGTTTGCGGCGCAAGGATTTACGGCGATGGCCGACGCTCTGGCCACAACGCGGGGACCCTGGGTCGGGTGGTCGTGGCCGACGGCGCCGGCGATCAACGTGCGCCCGGTACCGAAGGGGGCGGTTGTTCTCTGTCGTGGAAGTGCTCTGCGCGCAGCGGTGGGACGCACGCGCGAGAGGCATGTGCTGGTGGATGCGCTGCGGTGATGCCGCCTCGCGAAGACGGAGAACCGGGCTGGGCGTGGAGACCGTTCTGTCCTATCATTCGCGTGGCGTGAGACCGTCCTTGTGTGTGGCCGCCTAGCTGGACCAAGGAGGGTCTCATGTCTTTTACCCCAGCTCGCGGTGGCGCGGATAGGTCATATGATCTGGTACGGCAATCCCTGTTGCAGAGCGACAGTCTGCCCTTTTCCGATGCGCTGACCTCGGAACAGATTGAACAGGCATTCGTCGCGGAAGGGGTCTCGTTTGGTGACGCCGGCTGCGACGCAAACGGAGCTTTGAGTGAGCACCTCGGGACCGTCTATACGATGGGTGTCACGTTGTGGGCCATGTTGTCCCAGGCGTTATTGACCGACGTGCAGCGCTCCTGTCGGTCGGCAGTCCAGCGCGTGGCTGTGTACTACGCGCTGTTGGGTGTCGATGTCTCTTCGAAGAATACCGGCGCGTACTGTCGTGCACGGGCGAAGGTGACAGAGGGAGTGGTGCGGCGTCTGGCCAAAGGGATGGCCGAGCGCTGCGAGGCGGCCGTTCCCAGCGAGTGGTTGTGGAAGGGCTTCCGCCCGCGGCTGATTGATGGGACGACATTCTCGATGCCCGACACCGAGGAGAACCAGGCGGAGTACCCGCAGTCCAAAACCCAAGCCGAGGGGCTGGGTTTTCCGATCCTGCGCGCCGTCGCGGTGACCTCGCTCATCACGGGGATGGTCCTGGACCTGGCGACTGGGCCGTATGCCGGCAAGGAGACCGGAGAGACCGCGCTGCTCCGCTCGCTGTTCGGCATCTTCCGCCGCGGAGATCTGGCGGTGTTCGACCGGTACTACGCCGGTTGGTTCATGCTGGCGTTGTTGCAGGAGTTGGGGGTTGAGTTTGTGACGCTCCTGCACCAGTTCCGCGAAGCCAACTTCCGCCAGGGGCGCCGACTCGGTCAGCGGGACCACGTTGTGGCGTGGCCCAAGCCGGCCAAGCCCCAATGGCTCGATCACGAGACCTACGATCGCCTGCCTGCGGAACTGGAAATCCGCGAACTCCAGGTGAGCGTCGACATCCCCGGCTTTCGCAGCGAGTCGCTGGTGGTGATCACATCCTTGTGCAATCACCGCGTCTATTCACGTCGCGACGTGGCAGCTCTCTATCGGCGTCGATGGCTCGTGGAATTGGAACTGCGCGACATCAAGTCCACCATGCAGCTCGACGTCCTTCGCCGGAAGACTCCCGCCGCCGTGAGGCAGGAATTGTGGACAGGCCTGTTGGCATACAACCTCGTACGGCAGTCGATGCTGCAATCGGCGCTGTCGGGTGAATGCAGTGCGCACGAACTGAGCTTCGCCGCATCTCTCCAGATGTTGGCCAACACGTGGGTGCTCGCAGCCATTCCACCGACGCAAACTGGCGTAGGCCGCGAAAGTCTTGTCGCCTTGCGCGTTCAGAACGGTCACGCACAGCGCGTCGCCAATCGTCCCGATCGTGTGGAACCGCGAGCCGTCAAACGCCGGCCCGCTCCCCTCGCACTGCTGACAGAACTCCGCGATACAGCCCGAGCCAAACTGATCGCCGGCACAGGCATGTAACCAATCTGCCCCACACGCTGCGAATTGAACCTAAACTGTCCGACTTGACCGAGAGCGAGTCGCGAATAGTTCCCCTGTTGGAGATCGACCCACCGCGGCACGATCACTGTCAGTGACCCGACAGAACCTCGCACCGGGGATGACTGAGGCTGCGCGCGGACGGAGAGATCCGAGCCACTCGCGACACGATGTGGATTTGACGGTCGACGATTGGCCAGCGTCTTTGCGACAGTCGCCGTAAAGTCATACAGCAAAAGCGGCAGTGCCATTCGTGTCAGGAACCTTATCCCCAAAAAGGTTCCTGACACCTGGTCTCGTTCCAAACGATTCGATGAAGCCATCGGACTCATCAGAACCATAGTCGGAAGCAAAAAGGGCCGCCTTGGCCGGTGCAATGTCCCTGAGCCTGATTACGAATTCGTCTGCGTTCATTGATTGTCCCCTCAGTCAAGCGTACGACTGACACCTTTTTCTGAATTGCTCAGCGAATTGCGAACGGTCGTTTAGTCGTCGAATCGCACGTTGCATTCGCCAAGATCAAGCTCTCCCCCATTGGAAAGCATCAGTTTCTGCCGTGACACGATCCCCCACATGCGATGCTTGGCATTGCAATATGCCACTAGCTTTGCCCTCCATCCCATCAGATCACCTTTGTAAGAAATCCCCAACAGGGAAGTTTCGCGGTCGAGCAGAATCGTGGCTTTCTCTTCGATGACTCCACCCGATTTGGGCAGTGGCAATTCAGGTGAGCCTGCCAACGCTTCGTCAATCACAGTTCGAAATCGCTCACGATCACGAGTTTCAACGTAAAAAAACTCTCTCCCCTCGACTTCAATCATCCCCGGGATGGTGCGTTTCATGGTACCTCTAATGAGTCAGGATGAAGCGCAGGTTCGTGATGCCAGCGTGCTGAAACACTTCGGTGTAGTGAGCGATGAAGTCCGGGCAGTTTGAGTGGTAAATCACCTCGTCAAACGCCACCGAATACTTTCGCGCCTGTTCCAGCATTCTCGTTTGTTCTGCCACTGCAAATGGTTTTGTCCCGATCACGCTATTCGGGTTGCGGAGAGACTTCGCCCAGCGATCTTGAACAAACTTTGCCTCAACAGCTATGTTTCGTCCACCTATCGTAGCAACATTATCAGCCACACCGTTGTTGGCTCTGCCATCAACAAACGTTGTGAATTCTCGACTCTTGAATGATGTTTGCGCGTAAAGGCGACACACCTCTGTTTCATACTCTTGCCAAGTCTTAGCTCCAATTGAGCCTGGCGCGCCCCCCGGATACGCATTATGCACCAGCACCCCGGCGGTCGACACGTAGTATACGTGCTCGGCGTCGACTTCGAGGTTGAACACCGCGACAGGGGGGCCGCGGCGGGGGGTGATGCGGGTGACCTGGCGGAGGGTGCCCGATTCGGTCCGGAGGTGCTCGCCGATGGTCAATGAGCCGGCCGGGACGAAGTCTTGCCGGTCTGCGCTCCAGAACGGGTGGTTGGCTGTGCAGCCGAGCGGGGTGTCGAGCCCCTCGATCTCCAGGTCGAGGACGTCGCCCGCCGAATGGGCGAAGGTACCAGTGACCGTCCGGCCCGGGCCGGAGGCGAGCGGGGGACATGGCTCGATCGCCAGCACCTCGGCGGGGCCGACGGCACCCAGTTCGGGCAGCGCCAAGTGGATCCAGCCGATGTCGTGACCGACGTCGGAATCGAGCTGGAAACCGGCATGGTCTTGCTCGCTCCGGACGGCGTGCGGCGGCACTGATGCATGGGAGTCAGCCGCGACGAGTTGGTCGAATTCGTCAACCTGCTCGGCGAGCCAGGCGAGGGGACGGAGGAGGACAATGTCGAGCGTGCCGCCGTGTGGCTTCCGCATCCGGAGGCGGATGTTTCGCCAGGTGCCCGGGTCGATCTCGCTCGCCGTCACCACGGCGTGGTTCATCTGGGGGTTCGCGGCCAACACCCGCTCCCCCGTCCGGATCTCGCCAATCGGC
>JBKCTR010000152.1:0-3042 GCA_046318755.1 Planctomycetaceae bacterium | reverse complement strand
AACTGGCTCAGATCTACGAAGAGCTCCACCAGCCCGATCGCGCCTATGCCCTCTACAAACGCAGCCTCTATACCCGGTGGTATCAACCCGAAGTCGAAGCCCGCCTCAGCCGCCTCGAACGCCGGGGCTCCCTGGAAGAACCCTCGTCCGACGCACTGCTCACTGGCCCCCGGGAACCCGAGTGGACCGCCAGTGCCACCCCCTATCCTGGGGGTCCCCTTCCTGCGGCCCGTGGCCGTCCCTCCTCAGCCGCCGCGGGACCGCCCCCCACTGTGCTGCCCCTCGGTGGTGATCCCGCGCATTCCGAGGAAGCCGAAGTCGCCCAACCTCCCCTGGTGTCGCCCCGCTGACCGCACGCCAACCGTCCGAGCACGATCAATTCCGAATTGGTTGACGGGACGTCGCATCGCAATTAACTTGCGTTGTCCAAGCAGCAGGGAAGCCCGTGTTGAGTCGGTGGTCTGCCAAGTCTTCCGGTTCTCAGGATCCAACTCATCCGAAAGGGCGCGTCGCGTGCATCCATTGTTCGATCTTACCGGCCGTGTGGCACTGGTGACCGGTGGCAGCAAAGGGTTGGGCAAGGCCATGGCACTCGGTTTTGCCGAGGCCGGAGCCCGGGTTTTTCTCTGCAGTCGTCATGCGGATGAGCTCGCCTCCGCGGCGGCGGAAATCGAAACGCTCACCGGGAAGGAAGTGGGCTGGACCACGGCGGACATGTCCCGCCGTGATGAGTGCCCCCGCCTGGCGCAGCACGTCCTGGAGCGGATGGGGCGGGTCGACATCCTGGTGAACAATGCGGGGAGCAACATTCCCCAAACCATCGATCAGATCACCGACCTCGACTGGGACCGCATTGTCGAACTGAATCTGTCGAGTTGCATGGCACTCACCCGGGCGCTGGTTCCCCAGATGCAGGCCCGACGCTGGGGCCGCGTCATCCACATTTCCTCCATCATGGGGCTCGCCTCGAAAAGTGGTCGGAACGCCTATTCGGCCACCAAGTCGGCCCTGTTGGGTCTGGCGCGGGCCAGTGCGCTCGACTTGGGACGGTCGGGAATCACGGTGAATTGCCTCGCTCCGGGCCCCTTTCTCACCGACCTCCCCGCCTCGGTGCTCACTGCGGCCGAACAACAGGCCTTCGCAGACCGGACCGCCGTGGGCCGCTGGGGTCAGCCCCGGGAGTTGGCCGGCCCCGCCCTGTTGCTGGCCAGTGAAGCGGGAAGCTACATCACCGGCACCTGTCTGGTTGTCGATGGAGGCACTCTGGCTGGCACGTTCTAGAGACCACCTCCGCCTCTGCCCGTGGGCAACTCGCCTCTCGCGGCCAACAGCCTCCCTCCATCCCGGCCGCGGATCTCCCCCCTCACCACCGCCCACACGGAAACATCGTGGACGCTGCTTTTCCCCAATCCCAAGGCAACCGGCCCGAAGATGAATTCGCCCGCCTGCTCGAACGCGCACAGGCAGGAGATCCGGAGGCAGTCGGGATCCTCCTGTCCGATCTGCAAAAATATCTGCTCAAGCTGGCGGAACAAGACTGGCCCGACGATCTTCGCCGACGGGAATCTCCCTCCGAACTTGTGCAGCAGGCCCTCACCCGAGTGGCGGATGCCCTCCCTGCCTTCACAGGCGCCCCTGCACAGTGGCGCGCCTGGGCAGCCAAGATCCTCAAAAACCGGATGACCCAAAGACGTCGGTTCCATCGAGCCCTATGCCGGAACCCATCGCTCGAGGTCCCCTTGTCTCCCCAGTTCGCAGGCAGTTCCGCCAGTTTGCCGCTCGCCACCCCCGACTCCGGTCCGCTGTCACGCCTGGGACGCGAGGAATTGCGCCTCACCTTGAGGCAACTGGTCAACGAGCTGCCAGTGGAAGACCAGCAGATTTTGCGGCTGAGGATTGAGGAAAACCTCTCCTGGGAACAAGTTGCCACCGAGGTCCAGTCCACGGCCGAAGCGGTCAGGAAACGGTTCGGCAGAGCGGTACGGGCATTCAGTGTCCGATTGCGGGAGCTGCTGCCCACACGATCAGATGACGGGTCGACAGACGACAGCGGCCCGGCGCAAAAACCGGCGTCCTGAAATTTTTGTCCGGTTTTCGGAACGGAGGGCGTTTATTGACTTGAGTGGGGAATTCAAGACTTTGTTCCCGCTTCCGAGCTCCAAAAGTCCAAACCTCGCGAGAATGTCCTTTTGGCTCGGTTCCAAGAGTCGGAAACGCCTGCTATGCAACCAACCGGTCACCCTCGTTTCACGGGGTCGGAGGCGATCGCGCCGTTCGATGAATTCTTGGCGGACTGCGACGATCGCCTCCAGGCCGGTCTGGTTGACGGTGGGAACTTGGGCGACAGCTGCGATCTTTCTGTCTCCCTCCCTTCTGGGCAGGGTGATCTCTCGGCCATCGTCCTCGATCCCAGACTTCAAAACGAATTGGCTGAAGCCGTCGATGGTCTGGTCCTGCTCCGCGAGGTGTTGGGAATCGACTCGACCGCCGTCAGCAAAACGTCGGTGGCGGGACAGACTCAGGCCAAAAAATCAGCGCCGCCGTGCGATTCGCCCAATGTGTTTCGGGGCTTCGAATACCTGCGTACCCTGGGGGCTGGCTCCGGGGGCTGGGTATTTCTGGCGCGCGATTTGTCGCTACCCCGCCGGGTGGCCATCAAGTCTCCCCGCAAGCCCAAAAACTCCCAGCACTCCACCTCCCGAGCCTTGCCGGGTGCCCACGAAGCTGCGGCGATCGCTCAACTCGACCACCCGGGAATCGTTCCCATTCATCTGTTCGATTCCGAGGCTGATCCACCCCGGATCGTCATGGGATACTGTGACGGCGGAAGCTTGGGCCAGTGGCTGAAGGCGCATCCCGGCCCCCATGATCCGCAGTTGGCTGTCCGGGTGTTGCTGCACCTCTGCGATGCGGTGGGGCATGCCCACAGTCGCAACATCATCCACCGGGACCTCAAGCCCGGCAATATCCTGCTCTCCTCGTTGTCAGGCAACTTGGATGTCGACTCGAAGGAGACACCCCCGACGGCGCTGCTGCAGAGCC